>JAJBVU010000070.1:0-970 GCA_020859645.1 Eubacterium sp.
TTCGATATTTGTATCCATCGCTCTATAGCTAATGAGGCTGTGCAATTATGGGTGTATAACTTTCACCATCTGCATATTTTTAAAACTTGTATTTTAGTTTGTTCATAAAAAATTTACAAACGCAAATTCTTAATTCACTTGTAAAACACACATATCTGTGATAGAATGAAATACAGGGAGTGTATGGGAACACGTCCATAAAATTCTGTGAATTTTTACTCTCTATTGTAAGTGTACAGTTACATGATTTACTTGCAACAGGTTTGAACACTTACTTTGCTTGATTTTGGTTACTTTGATTACTTGGCAATGAAAGGAGGAAGTATATGACGCACAATTCTGCACCCTATCTATGCGGAGGTGTATTTTTTTCGTTGCTTGAGCCAGTTAAATACAATGGAACAGTTCGGCAAAAAGTCAATGGAAAATACAAAGGGGTTTCCGATCCTGAGATGATGGCAGCTTTGATTAATGTGGTTACCGGATTCGTTCCCGATTCAAGCGCAAGCGGATTTATTAAAGATGTATCACGCTATAGAACTTGTTCATTCAACGGTGGAAAAAATATACCATTCAACAAAGCGGACGTTATCAGCGCTTTTGATTATGATTTAAAAAACGATTACAATACCTTGCTGAATCGAATGATAGACTTTACCGATTCCTGCATTTTGTCTGAGGTACCCGGTCGTATGAACTGGTTGGTAAAAGTTATTTTAGAACTGATTGAAAAGGATCCCAGCATATCCGATGAAGCTAAATTTTATATAACTGCTGATAGAGAGGGCACATACAAATCAGTAATAAAACGTATGTCTTCTTTTGAGTTGCAGCCATTTCTTCTTGGTGTTCTTCACTATTTTATAACTGCAAAAAAAAAAAAAAAAAAAAAAAAAAAAGGATGAAAATTAAAAACAAAAGTATTTTTACAAAAAAAAATAAACATTTTGAGGGAAAATTAAACGAGTAA
>JAJBVU010000070.1:980-11941 GCA_020859645.1 Eubacterium sp.
TTTTAATATTTTATAAATGCAAAAAAAAAAAAAAAGAAAACACAAAGGGGTTAGATACATACAATCGTCTGTTTCCCACAAGAGATAACCATTTTGAGGGAACTTTTAACGAGGAATATTTACGAGGCGTGAATAGGGAAATTACAGTAACAGTTCTAAATAAGATAGACGAGGAACCGACTGTCGAGAAAACATTTGACTTTTCAGACACCGAGCAGCGCTGTGAAAATGATGCAAGGATAATAACTCATTATTATGAGCGCCCGACAATCGTTAATCAAACTGCCGCGAAAATTTATAACATTCAAAACGTAGATCATTTATATTAAGGAGGGCACTAATATTGAATAATAATCTTCAAAAATCGTCTGTCATTGTTCCTTTCGCAGAAACTGTGAATCAGCAGGCAAACAAAATATATAATATTGAAACAGCGGCTTCAGTGTCAACCGGGAACATCAACAATACATATATTTTCACTTCTGAAAATAAACCTTCATCGCAAATTTCAAATGGTGCTTTAGGTCAAAGTCATGAATACTACAATCTATTTGTAATAGGAGGTGAGGAGTTCACCGCTTATAAAAATGGATATTTTATGGTTCCCAAAGACCGTGCATTAACCGAATATATGTCAGCGGACATAAAAGACGAGATTGATTCTTTAACACCCGAAGCTATTCAGAGAGTAAAGTCTTTTCCGGCTATATTTTGCTCTGAAAACAGGCAATACGGTAAAGCGGATGATGACCAAGAGGCTTTTTTTGGGTTTATTACAGAAATATCCGTTCAAGATAACGGCATAAAAATTCATTACCTCTCAATGTATCCTGTCCATCAAGATTTATTAAATGAACGGCGTGATGAATTTAATATCGCCGGAACAAATTACTTCACCGAATTAAACCGAACTCATTGGTGTGTCAAAAGAAATAATCTGTACGAGACTCTGAATGACGTAGGAATTGCGGTATGATTAAAGGAGATAACAAATGAATGAAAAGCAGCCATCGGCAATAGAAAAAATCACATTATCCGAGGCAACCTATCACGGGTGCGATGTTATGCCGACTTTTATCAATTTTTTCTTTGGCAATAACGGAGTAGGCAAAACTACTATTGCAAGGCTTATAAAAAGTTGCCGAAAATCACCCAACGCGCCTTCCGACCCGAGCGCTGAAAATCCCAATGTGGCATTTTCACAAGGCCGAACCTCGGCAGACTATAATATTCTCGTATACAATCAGGATTTCATTGACGCTAATATACAAAGATACAACGAACTGCCGGGCGTTTTTACAATGAATGAGCATAACATTACAACTCAAAATGAAATTGCGGAGGATAAGAAAAAGAAAAAAGAAATCGATGACTCAATCGCAGCGTTAAAAGAAAAAGTTACAGCGAATAATGCGGCGGTGCAGACAGTGGAAAATGATTTTAAAAATAACTGTTGGAATAATTCAAAAAACATTCGCGAGGCCTTCCCGTTTACGCAAGAGGGTTTCCGCAAAGATAAAAAGAAATTCGCAAATAAAATTTTTGAGCAGGATGCCGCTGAACGACATAGCATTGAAGAACTTCAGAATCTGTACAATACCGCCTTTGATCCCAATGCTCGTACATATCCGCTTCTTTATGTACCTAAAAATTGTGACGCTTTCGACACTATTCCCGGAATAGAATTGCTGAACACCCCTATAAACAGTACGGCAGACACTGATTTCGGACGGTTTATAAAGGCTGTCAACTCTGCGGATTGGGTTCGTCAAGGGCACCTTGCTTTTGGCGATACCCCTGAACACAAGTGCCCTTATTGTCAACAGACTTTACCAAATGATTTTGAGGAAAAAATCGCCGCTTGCTTCAATGAACAGTATCGGACTGATGTTCGGAAACTGGAGCTTTTTCAGCAAAGCTATAAAGACACAGCAAATACCATATTTTTAGCATTGCAAAATAATTCCAAATCAGAATATGATAAACTGGATTTTTCAGTGTACAATGATAAACTCACCGTCTTAAGGGCAGCCATCACCGCAAACCTGCAAACCATTTCCGAAAAAATGGAGAAACCCGGAAAAGTTGTTGCCTTAGAGTCTATTGCACCTATCCTGAGAGAACTCTGCAGTATTATTGATGCTATGAATACCCTGATAATCGAAAATAATAAAGTGGTGAGCTCTAAACAGAAAAGCCAAGAGAATTGTTCAAAAAAGGTATGGGAGCTGTTGGCATATACATTACAAAACGATGTTTTCAAATTTCGGCAGAGCTTAAAGGAAATTAAGAGCAGTACGCAAAATTTAAAAACAAGTATACAAATGATGACTGCGGATTCAGAAGTTTTGCGTCAAAGTATTGATAAAAAAAGCGGCACCATTATAAATACCTCAGACACTGTCAAGGGGATGAATAAACTTCTTCGCGATTCTGGATTCCAAGGTTTCAGCATTGAGGAAGATAAGAACACACCAAATGTGTATAAAGTTGTTCGCCCCGGCGGTATTCCTGCTGACAGACTAAGCGAAGGCGAGCGAAACTTTATCGCTTTTCTGTATTTCTATCATCTTGTGCATGGAAATGGAAGTATTGACGAAGCACAGTCAATTTATGACGATAACGGAAATCAAACCGTTATATCCGACGGTTCTGATAATCGAGATAAAATCGTAGTTATTGATGATCCTGTTTCAAGTATGGACAGCAGCTCACTTTTTATCGTCGCATCCTTGGTTCGGGAAATGACCGCAATATGCAGTAATAATGTAAGCATGCATAAAACGGGCTACAACGGGGATTACATAAAGCAAATTTTTATATTAACACACAACGCCCATTTTCATCGAGCAGTAACCGTCAATCAAGAAAGGCATTATAGATATGTTTCATTTTTCCATATTACAAAAAATAACAACATATCAAATATTAAGCTGTGCGTGCAAAAAAATCATGATTGTCCTACGAATATGGAAAACTATAATCCCGTTCAGAACGCATATGCGGCTTTATGGACGGAGTACAAAGAAGTGACTACTGCAATTCCTTTGCTGAACGTTATTCGCAAAATCCTCGAATACTATTTTATTCAAATATGTGGTTATAACGGGGTCACTATTCAGGAGAGAATTCTTTCCGATGCAAATCGCCGTAAATTTGTAAGCATCGCTGATGACGGAACCGAAGACACAACTCAGCTGCAAATTGTATCTTCAATGCTGTCTTATATCAGCTCAAATTCTTTTGGTTTAAACGATGGTCTGTATTTTGTAGATGATTGTACGGATGTCGAGTTATACCGAGAGCTTTTTGAATCTATTTTTAAGTGTATGAATCAGGAACAACACTTTAATATGATGATGGGAATAGACGATTAGGAGGAAACAAAAATGAGAATCAGTTACAATAAATTATGGAAAATGCTAATAGACAAAGAAATGCAAAAAAGAGATTTGCAGGAAAAAGCCGGCATTAGTTCGGCTTCAATAGCAAAACTCGGAAAAGGCGCAAACATAACCACAGATGTCCTTTTAAAAGTCTGTGAGGCTATGGATTGCAATCTTGAGGATATTATGGAAACGAAAAAAGACTAACGGAGGATAAAATATGAAACTATTATATTCAAATATTCTGCCTTTGAGAACAGAGGATAATCAACAGACTATTGCCGACTGTTTTAATGAGCAGATGTCAAAGGCAGACCGCGTTGATATAGCTGTTGGATATACTTCCAATGCATCGCTTTCTGAGCTTGAAGCTCTGGCAGATACATATGAGATTAAATGTATACGTCTTACAATTGGAATGTACTATCTTGAGGGGATGCCGGAAGGCGCATATCATACAGCCTTGAAAATAAATGAGAAATGGCAAAATTCCGGTATAGGCGAAATACGTCTTGTAAAAAGCTTCAAATACCACGGAAAGGTATATTGCTTTTATAAGGACGGTATTCCGTTTTCGGCAATTATAGGCTCTGCAAATCTCGGTGTTATAAAGCTCGAAGCAGCTAATCGCAGACAATATGAAATTTCTGCCCTTACGACTGACCCTGATGAGGTATCAGAGTTGGCAGAACATATCGAACAATTAAATCAGCCGATATGTTCTGCAAATATTGCTGAAGCCGGCAATGTGCCGCTGATACGTGAGAAAAACACTTCTTTGGACGGTGTTGAGCTGGTCACTCCCGTTCCTCAGGCTAATGTAGAGTTTTACAAGCAATGCACTCCGTCCGTGTCTTTTGAACTTCAGCTTAAGGTGCCTAAAAAAGATGAACGTCACATGGATGACGGAAAACATTTCACAAAATCCAACATCAATGTATGTTATGCAGCACCAAGAAGCAAGCGGAAATCAAGAGACTGGTATGAAACGCAGCTGACAGTCGGGGCAAACATATATCGCATGGAGGGATACCCTGAAAAGAATAAACCGTTTTTTGTTATAACCGATGATGGGTATTGGTTCAAAGCGCATACCACAAGCGATAACAACAAACAGTTCAGCGCAGTTGGAGATGAATTGATTATGGGACGCTGGCTGAAAGGTCGGTTGGCTGCGGCAGGAATTGTACGTCCTGTAAATAATACCAAAGAAGATAATGAAGAACGCCGCGGCATGATTACTCAAGAAATGCTGGATGAATACGGCTGTGACAGGCTACTGTTTGAAAAGACAGGTCAAACGGCAATAGACAAAGACGGCTCTCCGCTTGATGTATGGATGCTGTCATTTATAGGCAGTTCAAACTAATAAGACGAGGTGAATAATAATGCAGTATTTAAAAACATATTTGGACAAAATTTCCGAACGAGGGAATACAAAGCTTGCAGAATCTATATATAAAACTGCCGAGGAGGTAGGTGATAAGTACATAAAAACCTTTTCATTTACAAGTCACGAAATAGGGCTGTTGTTCGGTAATGTTCAATCCGGTAAAACCGGTCAGATGTTTGGAATCATGTGCAAAGCGGCAGACCTTGGCTTCCCGGTTTTTGTGCTTTTGACCACCGATAATGTTGTGCTTCAGCAGCAAACGTTGGATCGAGTAAAATCCGATCTTGACGGTTTTTGTATCTGCGGTGAAAATGACGCGCGTCTTTTTGCGGAAAACAGTCTCTTGGATCCCGCCATAATTGTCCTCAAGAAAAATGCACGTGTTTTGAAGCAGTGGGCTAACGTGCTGAATTCCACAGGATTTATGAAGGGAAATCCGTTGTTTGTGATTGATGATGAGGCGGATGCGGCTTCACTCAATACTCTTGTAAATCAAGACCGACAGTCATCCATAAATAAATATCTGGACATTATAAAGAATGAGTCATCAAGCAGTATGTATCTGCAGGTAACCGGCACCCCTCAGGCTATTTTTCTTCAGACAATAGTATCCGGTTGGCATCCGTATTTTACATATTATTTTCAGCCGGGTGATACATATCTTGGAGGCGACTTTTTCTTCCCCGTTTCCGGAAAACCAGACTGTGTTTCTTATTTGGATTGCTTGAATAATCCTGTGCGTGATGTTGTTGTTCGTCATTTGGCGGTTTCTGCACAGCTATTATCTGTGGGCGGCAGTGTATCCAACTGTTTGTTCCATCCGAGCGTTCGGGTATCGGCGCATAATAAATATGCATCAGATATAAAGAAAGAACTTGAATGGTGCAGTGAAAACATAGATGGTGAATTTAAAGATGCACTTCGTCGGCAGTATGACAGCATTGCACCAAGCAAATCGGAAAAGCAATCTTTTGATGTTATTTTTTCAAAGGCACGTGAGCTGCTTGACAGCAACACTGTAAAAATATTGGTTATGAACGGAAAGGCTGATATCGAAAGCTCTGAATATGCCGAGGGATGCAATTTTGTCATCGGGGGCAATACTCTTGGACGCGGAGTTACATTCCCGGCACTTCAAACAATTTATTATACTCGTATAAGCAAGAGTCCTCAGGCAGATACTATGTGGCAGCACAGCAGGATGTTCGGTTATGACCGTGACCCCGGGATGATGCGAATTTATATGGAAGAGCGGCTGTACAAGCTGTTTGCAGACATTAACGCTACAAACAACTCAATTATTGCGCAAATTGAACGCGGAATCGATGACGTGAAGCTTTATTATTCCAATGGTCTTAACCCTACAAGAAAAACTGTGCTTGATAATGACCACGTTGAAATTATTTCGGGAGGTACAAATTATTATCCATCTGCGCCGGATAATGATTCAATTGATGATATTTCAAAGCTCCTTGAAACTTTTACAGAGCAGGAACCTTATTATCAGGTTAATCTGAGACTGATAAAAGAAATACTTACTCACATTATACCGAGCGAGGATTTTAAACTTAACGCTTTTCAGTCTATAATGGATGCAATGCTTTCCGAGCATCCTGCGGCACAGGGAATTCTTATAGTCCGCCGCAATAGAAATGTTGCGCAGGGAACAGGTGCGCTGCTTTCACCCAACGATTGGCAGCTCGGCGGTTCGTTTGCAGACAAAACGGTTCTTACCATGTATCAAGTTACGGGAACCAAGGGCTGGCATGGCAAGCAATTATGGGTGCCGAATATAAAGCTCCCAAGCAATACAACGTATTATGACGTCTATGAAGAGGAGGATTGATTTATGCCGCAGCAATATTCCGACAAAACAGCAAAAGTATTACTGTTTGAACCTATTGCCCTTGGAACTGACAGGCTCTGTATAATTTCACGGCGCGCAACGCCAAGCATGGCATCATGGCTTCTTAAATCCTATGAAAGTCAGAAAATATCAAATGTTGAAGTAGAGCTTGTTATCGAATCAGCTATGAATTATGGTATTGACCTTGAAGCTCATGAAAGTTTTAAGGAGCTTTGCGACATAGGAAAATTTTCATGCAGCTATTTACATAAAGGACCTGCTTCCACAACGAATTTTTATATTTGGTTTCGGAAAGATGAACCGGTGAAAATGTTCAGCTGTAATTGTGATTTTACACAGTCATCTTTGCTCAGAGAACAAAGCAGTACTCCGACTGAATGTAATTTGAACAATGCATATCGAATTTATACGGATACGATAGATCGTTCGATTTTCTGCACACATGGGGAGGTAGAGGATTATATTGTTATTCAGCCGTCAGCTTCATTTTTGCATGCCGCTGCCACTGTAAATCCTCAAAATACTGTGTGTCTGCCTCTTTTGACCAGAAATGGGGATCCCGGTAATGGTTCATGTCTTAATTGGGGGCACCGTGATAAAAGAAATAAAAATGAAGCTTATATTCGCATTCCGCGTGAAATCGCAAAATCCGGATTTTTCCCATCAAACGATCAGCACTTTCTTGCGGTAACAGATGACCACCGCTCACTGCTTCTGAGAGTTGAACAACAGGGAAATAAAGCACTCACAACTCCTGCAAGCAATGCTCAGCTTGGTGAATATTTTCGTAATCGTCTTGGCTTGTCAAACGGCGCAAATATCACCAGAGAAGATTTGATGGCTTATGGAAGAACGGATGTCACGTTTTACAAAATAGATGATGAACAATATTACATGGATTTTTCGCAGCCATCAGAAACAAGGTGATTTAATGGCGGACAATCATTCAAAAGAAGTTCGAAGCATGAATATGTCACACATCAGAAGCAAGGATTCCAAACCGGAAGAGAAAGTAAGAAAATATCTGTTTTCACGCGGTCTTCGATACAGAAAAAACGACCGCAGATTTCCGGGTTGTCCGGATTTGGTGTTTCCAAAATATAAAACCATTGTATTTGTAAACGGCTGTTTTTGGCACCACCATAACTGCAGCAGATTTGTTTGGCCTGCATCAAATACAGAATATTGGCACCGTAAAATTGACAAAAATGTTGAACGCGATGCTCAAAATACACATATTCTTAAAGAACATGGCTGGAATGTTATTACAATATGGGAGTGCGAGCTTAAAGGGACTGCCGCCGACGAAAATCTGCGTAACCTTTATAATGCCATCATAGAAAACAGCTAATATTAAAAAAACGGAGAATTGCGAAAAATTGAAATTGCGCAATGCCTCCGTCTTTTATTCATTTATGTTTGCTTCAACAGACAAATAATCTATACCGGCAAATGATTTCAGTATGGCTTCAAAAATAATTTTTGCTCCTTTGCAGGGAACCGCCATACCGATTTGTTTGCGGACGCTTTCCTTGCTCCCGATAAACACATAATCATCAGGAAATGTCTGAAGTCTCGCTCTTTCTCGGTTAGTCAACGCACGTGGCTCCTCCCAATGATATATATGTGTTCCGCCGCCGCCGCTTCCCGTTACCGTATATGACGGCTTGTTCGGATCAAGACGCTTATATATTTGACTGATTCTTGCGCCTTTTATATGTAGCTGAAGTTCCTCCGGCAAATCTGCAGTAAATGCATTTTGGCCGGGAAGAATGTGTTTCAGCCTGCGCACAACCATATCCGATTGTTTGGTCAGTTCATTATTAGGGGCATTTTCCGGTATAGGCGGATTTTCTATTGCATTTTTACAAGTGTTATCTATATCCTTATATGGTTCGGGAGACGGTACCCTGTACGTAACATCAATATCATTTCTGATGCCGACTATAATAAGTCTGTGTCTTGCCTGCGGAACACCGTATTCTTCAAATTTATATAAGTGAGGAGTAATTTTATATCCGGCACCTTGCAGTTCATCTAAAATTTTAGCAAATGCTCTTCCCTCGTTTGCATTACGAAGTCCGCCTACATTTTCAGCCAAAAACCACATTGGCGTAAATTTTTTTAAGGCAGTAACTCCATATGAATAGAGCGGTCCATAAACACCGTCCATTCCTTTCTGCTCACCTACAACACTATAATCGTTGCAGGGAAAACCAAATGCCAACACATCAATCTCCGACAATTTATCCATATTGAGTTTTCTGACATCCTCATGATAAACAGTCTGCGGCGCAGAAGGACATATATTATGGCGGTATGTCTCACAAGTGCTTGCATCATAATCGTTGGCCCACTGATGTACAATTTTATATTCGGGATTTCCTATGTCGGCATTAACCGCACCCCATGCAATTCCTCCGGGACCGCAAAATAATTCGCCTAATTTGTATATCATATTATGCGTCCTCCTTTGATATTTTGTCACTACGTTCTTTTGATAGTGTAAAATCTATATATTGCTGCACATCAGATAATTCCGATTCAGTCAAACTGACAATACCATGAAGTCTGTTGGTATAATTAATATCTTCCTCTGTTATATAGCCCGCTGCCAAAAGAATTTCAAACGGGTGAAACTTGAGTACTTTTGCGATTTTGCACAGAATATCCCAATTAGGAGTTTTTCTTTTACCATTTTCAATTTTCATTATTTCACTGTCGCTGACTCCACAAGCAACCCCAAGTTTTTTTTGTGACATTCCTGCGGCAACTCGTTTTTCCTTTATCATTTGCCCTATGGCAACCATAATTCCACACCCCATTTTATTATAGCACATATGCTGCTTTTTGTCAAGTGTTTTTATAAAATTTGCTGCCAAAAAGCAGCAAAACAATCAATTTTTTTCAAAATTCACTGTTAGACAACTTCCATTGACGGAACTTTTTATTCACACTCCATACTTTTCAAAATATTTTCCGCAATTCGTTTTATTACAGGTACACAAACAGAATTTCCTATTTGTTTATATGCGCTTTCTATAGTTATCGTATTCGGAAAATAGAATTTTTTTTTCAAATCCCTGAAGCGCCAAGCACTCACGGAGCGTCAATTTTCTGTATCCGAAATCATCTTTAACGATGGGAATTCTGTTTTTGCATACTCCCATGTCTGCAACTAATGTTGGACAAAGCGGATATTTTGTTCTGCGTATGCGTCCGCCGAACATATTATATATGCGGCCTTTTTCCCTCACGACACGCTTAAAGGTTTTATACAACGCATCGTCTTTTGTGTAATAGTATATCTCGTGCTGCTTTTTATGTATGTCCACTATATCGCTCACTTTGACTGTCAGCTCAACCGGCTTCGGGAACGAAAATCTGTCACAGTCCTCAAGATCTCGGAATGCGGCGATGTAAATCCTGTTACGCGTCTGCGGAACGTTCCCGTACTCGTTGGCAGGGAGCAGGGCATACTTGACGTAGTACCCGAACTGCAAAAGCGTTGTGCCCACCACAAGAAAAGTCTTTCCGTCATCGTGATTTAAAAGATTAGGCACATTCTCAAGGAAAACAACCCTCGGGCGCTTTTCGTCTATAATTCGAGCGATTTCAAAAAATAAATTTCCACGCCTGTCCTGAAACCCGCGCTGTTTTCCGGCAATAGAAAACGGCTGACAAGGGAAACCCGCCGCAAGCACATCAAAGTCCGGTATGCTGGCGGCGGCTATTTTGCGAATATCGCCCTGAACCAAATAGCTGTCGCCGAAATTGTGTCTGTATGTTTTGCAGGCGGCATCATCAATCTCATTTGCCCACACTATCTCAAATCCTGCCTGCTTAAATCCAAGACATATACCGCCGATTCCGGCGAACAAGCTCGCCACCTTGTATTTTTCCATTGTTTAAAGACCTTTCATGTGATTTTGGAATTTATTATAGCACTTATGTGGGATATTTCAATAAGCAGAATTAACACGCTTCCCTAATAAGTGTTGGAGGTTGGATAATTGTCAAAAAATCCAGTTCTTCTCGTTTAATTTACGTTCATTAACCAGATGAACATTTTTAATCTATATGCCAGTTTTAGTAATGATAATCATATTCTCAATAATTCATTCTTGCATATTACATTCTAAATCCAGATTTCGTTTTGATTTTCCTCCACAGCGTCAAGCATAGAGTCACACGCTTCAAGAAAATTTAATATAGCTTTAAGAAATAAATAAATATTCTTCAGGTCTACACATTTATTATCAAAACGATATTCCAGACTATATGATGTTGGATATCGAAATATATCACCGTTTTT
>JAJBVU010000100.1 GCA_020859645.1 Eubacterium sp.
CACACTCACCCCCCCCCCACCCCCCACGCCCGCCAGCAAAAGTGATACAATTATCACTGGGAAGATGTGATTATCAATCGTATTTTATAAATATCAAACAAAAGCAAAGCAGCGGCGCAGCAATATTTTATATTGTCTCACGCTGCTAAACTGTCCGTAAAAACGCTTATAAATAAGAAAGAGTCGATGCAGTTGAAAACCAAAATTCCGCATATGGTCACTGTCCCCAGCGAAGAAGCTGTGGCAGCCGAACGAAAAAGACTTCAATATCAAAGAAAATGGCGAAAAACCCTTTTAAACACAATTTATGTTTTGATTGTAGCGGCGGCTATATCGGTTTTGGCGGCGACGCTTTTCGTTCCCGTTCTTCAGGTTTCCGGCAGCAGTATGGAGCCCACTCTTTATGACAGAGATATAATCCTGCTTCACAAAACATCTCATTTTGAAACAGGCGAGCTCTGCGCCTTCTATTATCAAAACAAGCTTCTCCTTAAAAGGGTTATAGGCTCCCCCGGAGATGTTATCGATATAGATGAAGAGGGCAATGTTTCAGTAAACGGCGAGTTCATTAACGAGCCCTATGTTACAAACAAGTCCGTCGGCGAGTGCGACATTTCCCTTCCCTATCAAGTACCCGAAAACCGCTATTTTGTTTTGGGAGACAACAGAACCACTTCAATCGACTCCCGAAGCAGCGTAGTGGGCTGTATTGAAAAGGAGCAGATTATAGGCAAGGTTAGCCTGAGAATTTGGCCCTTTGACAATATATCCTTTATACATTAACCTATGTCATAATGACGAGGGGGTGATTATATTAGAGATACAATTGACATTTACATAAAGAAATTTCTGGGCGAGCATAATGCAAAGCGGCGGCTTTTGCTTATTATGTTAATGCTTGCCCTGCTCGTAAGTACAGCGGTTTTCTGGCGGCTGAAATATATCGGCATAGCTATGACAAACGAGGTTTTCTGCGGACTTGAGGAGCATACCCATACAGACGAATGCTATGAAAACGTTCTCGTCTGCGGCTATGAAGAGGGCGAAGAGGTTTACCCCGACGATGAAACACTTTCCGGCGAGGCTCTTACCCCCGAAATCCATACTCACACAGATGCATGCTATGAAAGGGTTCTCATCTGCGGACTTGAGGAACACACTCACACCGTTGACTGTCTCATTGACCATTCCCTTGACGACCCAACTGAAACAGCCGGTCTTGAAACTGCGGAAACAGAAACTACCTCAGAGGGTGAAACAGCCGATTCGGAAACTGAAATTTCCTCAGACGAGCCACGGGCTTCATCAGGGGAAGGCTCCGACACCTCAGACAGCGGCGGTTTGGAAGCTTCAGACTATGACGAAGGTGTTTATGATGCTCTTCCCGACCTTACAGGCTACGCCTTAACGGATTTTATCCTGACGGCTCAAAGCCAAATAGGCTATCGTGAGAGCAAAACCGACTACATCGTCTCTGAGGAGGAAAACTGCCGAAAGGGCTATACCAAATTCGGCGGATGGTACGGCGTGCCTTACGGCGACTGGGACACAACCTTTGTTTCCTACTGTCTCGACTACGCCGGAATTACCGATGAAATTTTCCCGAAAAATTCGGGCGCTTACGGTTGGTTCTGCGAGCTTGAGGGCTTAGACCTTTACTATGATAAAGATGATTACGAGCCAAAAGCCGGAGACATAATTTTCTTTGACACAGACGAAAATGAAAAGCCCGACAGGGCAGGGGTTTTGACCTCTTTAATCGAGGACGAGGGCAAAATCACCGTTGTTGAAGGTGACTTCACTGACGGAAATTATGACCTTGTGGCTGAAAACGAGTACTTCTTAAGCGATGATAAAATTACGGGCTTCGGCGTTATCCCCGAGGATGAAGCCAAAGCCGCCGAAATTTTCACCGCTGAGGACAGCGGCGTCAAGGTTCAGGTGACTGCTCCCGATACGGCACTGCCGGATGGTGCGGAGCTTTACATACTTCTCTACGATGAAAACCGCTCAGAATATCGGGCGGCAGGTGAAGCCATAGGGCTTGACGATGAGGGCACAAGTATGGCGGCTCTTGACATAGCCTTCTCGCTGAACGGCGAAAAGGTTGAGCCAAGCGAAGAAGTGGCTGTCAGAATTGACATTTCCGGCTTTCTCCCCAAAGGAGCCGACCCCCGAACTGTGGCGGTTTCCCACCTTGAAGAGAAAAACGGCGAAATCGAGCCTGTTTTGGTAGCCGACCTGTCAGATGACACAGAGGGCACAATCGATACTGAAGCCCCTGCGGCTGAATTTACCGTCGGCAGCTTCTCAACCTTTGCCATTACTTGGAGAGATTATGATGCCGAAAGCGATCTTGTCAGCATAAACGTCACTTCCTACCTCTATGACGGCGGCACAACCACCACCGAATTAGACGGAAGAGACTATGATATGATAACCAACATAGACACTTCTCAGGCTCATAACGAGGTTGATTTAACAAGCTCCAATCAGGATATAGCCACAATTACCACCTCTACAACCACCTCAAGCGGCGGCGGAGGCGGTTGGGGCGGCGGTCAGCAGCAAACCACTACCACCAACACCTACACAGTTGTAACCGCAACCGTTAATCTGGTTATAAACGGCTCAACAATTTCCATTGAGGACGCTCAGGCTATAAGCGTTTCCGACTATGACAGCTCAGCGGGAACCTACACTGTAAGCGTAACCACCTCAAGCGGAACCGTCACCTATACAGGCGTCACAAGCGCATCGGTAAATCTCTATTATGAGCTTACAAGCTCAACCACAAGCTCCGGCGGCGGTTGGGGCGGTCAAACTACAAACAGCGAGCTTGACGCTTCATCTTACAACGAAAATTCATATGTATACTGGGACGTTTTCGAAACAGATGACAGCGGTAATTCCACAGGCGTAGGCAGCGGCAACGCTTCAACCTATATTCAAAGCGTAACTATGGGAGCCGGTGATCAGTATTCGGTAACAAATGAGGACTCTACAAAAACAAGCACAAACAGCTATACAACTTCGGGAGTTTACCGGCTTTATGACTACTTCCCCAATGCGGATGCCGGTTCAACATCAGGTTGGGGTCAGCAGCAAACCACAACCGACCCCGTTACGGAAAGCGGAACCATTATCATAACCCCTGTTACAGGATATTATGTAACCCAGGTTGTTATTTCCTGCTGTGCAACAAACAGCAGCTACGGTTTGCCCTACGGCTGTCAAACATGGGACGCAGGCAACGCCTATGACGTTAAATTTAACATTAGTGCAAGCGGCGTTATGGAAATTGACGTTTCAAGCCTTCACTTCTCCCACAGCAGCCAAAGCGGCTATTACTTCATTCTTATAAAGGTTTCCCCTGTGGCGGATCCTTTGTATGTGCAGTATGACTACGGCGATATAAGCTTTTTGAATATTGACGAAAGCACCTACACAGGAGCTTTTTCTTCCGCAAGCGGCTGGACTGACGCTTCGGGCAGCAACTCATACGGCTCAACAAACACTCAGATTATTGCCGATGGTGAGGTAGGCGTTAAGACTGAAGATACACAGTTTAAATATGGCTATAATGATGTTTCGGAAACTGCAAACTGGGTGCATTATTCCAACACCATCACCGATGCAGCTAAGGAAGAAGCGGCGGCGGCAGGCTATTATTTTGCCGGGTGGTATACGGAATATTATTACTATGCTGTGCCGTATTTTTACTCTTCAACCAATAATACGTCGCCCTATTCAACCACGAAGTCATATATATATGAAGAAAACTATGTCTATGATTTTGATACGGTTTACTATACTACAACCTACGGCGAAAACGAATCTATAACCCTGCCAACCCACGCCAAGCTTATAGCCCAGTGGGAGCCTGTCTCCATGACAATAACCAAAACCGTAGACGGATTAACCGGCAGCGACTATGAAAGCACCTCAAACACATATACGCTTATGCTTCAAAAGTCTACTGACGGCGGCACAACCTGGGAGGATTATGAAACCGTTTACATCAGCATTACCGGCGACGGCAGCGGCTCTGTAACAATTTCCCCCATAGGTACGGGAATGTATAGAATAATCGAGGACACCACAGACACAGCTATATTAACAGGCAGCGGAACCTCTAATATGTATCTTACGGTAGCAACGGACGGAACACTTACCGTAACCTCAGACGATATTCAAAACGGCAGCAGTCTTTCGCTGACCTATAATGTGGATAACACCTATTCCAGCGCAAGAACCGAGCCCCTGCCTTCCGCAGGCAGCAGCGGCACACTTCTTTATATAGGCGCTTTGCTTGTGGTTTTCTTAGGTCTGACAGCCTTTCTGCTTAAACGCAGCTGATAAGCTGTCGGCGGCGGCTAAAGCCTCCCCTTGAGGGGAGCTTTCGGAAAACCGATAGCTTGCGTCAGCGACAAAGGCTCCCCTTGAGGGGAGCTGTCGGGCGAAGCCCGACTGAGAGGTGTCCAACGCCGAAGGCGGCTGAAAGGTGTCCTCATTTTTTCAAATCGTTTTTATGCCGAAAGGCTGAAAAATATAAAATTAAAATAAAAACTAACACGAAAGGAGTTTTTACTATGAAACTTATTAAAAGAGCTGCGGCGGCAGCCCTCGCAGTAATTATGGTTTTAGCTATGTGCGTAAGCACTGCCTTTGCTGATACCGTATCTATAACAGTTACGGGCGGACAAGAGGGGCAGGAATATGAAGCCTACCTTATATTCCATCTTGAAATAACCCAAACAAACAGCGGCGAAGGCTATGTATATTATCTTGATGAGAACCTTTATGATGATCAGGGCAATGTTACAGGAACTAACCCCTTTTATACCTTGATACAAAGCTATATTGCCAGCAAAACCGTTAGCGGTGAAGATTACAGCGGTATATCCCTTTATGCAACCACAAGAACAGACATCAACGGAAATACAGTTGATACCTATGAAGTTCAAGTAGATACTACCAATGCAGATGCATCTAAACAGTTTGACGCAGAAGCTCTTGCGGCATATATAAAGGCTGCAATAGATGCTGATTCAACTACATATGCTTCTTTGATGGTGGATTCGGCAACAGCTACAGCAGGAAACGGAAATATTGTAACAGCAACTCTTTCTGCAGATGAATACGGCTACTATTTTATAAATACAAACTTAGGAAGCCTTGCAATTTTGGACTCTACCACCTCTACAGCAAAAATAGAAGAAAAGAATGATGCGCCTTCGGCAGATAAGGAAGTTACTGAGATTGAAGGCGAAACCGTAACAAGCGATTCTGATAAAACAGTTGAAATAGGCGACGAGGTTGAATATCAAATTACAATAACAGGCGGCGAAGGCTTTGTTGATTATGACATTGTTGCAACCGATATTTTGTCAAAGGGTCTTACTGCGCCTTCAGCATCAGATGTTGTTGTTTATGACAGCGAGGGCAACACTTGGACATTGGACGATGATTATACTGTCGAATTTGATACCGAGACAACTACAGATGGTCAGGGCAATACATCAGCAACAGGCAGAACTATAATGAAAATCACCCTTCTTTGCGCCGATAACGGAGGAAACTATTTATCCACACTTACAGATACCTCCGATGTAATTTATATAACCTATACAGCTACGGTTAATTCAGAAGCTGCGGAATATTCAAACTCCACAACGGGAATTGCAAATGAGGTTACTCTTACATACGGTCGTGACGGAAGCTATGAAACTAAAACGGTCACGGAAGAGGTTGATACATTCCGGTTCGGTATATATAAATATGCCGGAACGAGCGGTCTGGCGGGGGCAAAGTTTACGGTATATGATTCAACCGGGCAAAATGCACTGGGCTTTGTTAAAACAACCGGCGCAGAACCTGATAATTTTGTATATTACCGTCTGGCTACAGATGAGGAATTACTGGATCCCACTGCATACGGAGTTGTATATGAAATTGAAACCGAAGGAAAGCCCGACACAGTATTGTTTGAAGGCTTAGACGCAGGCACATATATAGTAAAGGAAGTTGAAGCTCCTTCAGGCTATAATATTTTGAACGGTGAAATAACAGTAGTAATAGATTCTGACGGAAACAGAACCTACACCTATACAGGTACCGATGGTATGGTTACAACTACATCCGGCGCTTATGTTTCAGTTAAAAACGAATCAGGCTCTACACTTCCTTCAGCCGGCGGTATGGGCACCAGAATTTTCTATACTGTAGGCGGTATCTTGGTTGTAGGCGCAGGCATTCTTCTGATTACTAAGAGACGTATGAAAGCCGATAAATGATAATTTTTCAAAGCGGTGGAGCAGCGACAAAGCCTCCCCTTGAGGGGAGGTGGCGCACGCAGTGCGACGGAGAGGTGTCCAACGCCGTAGGCAAATGCTATAGTGTGATTTTTTCACCTCTCAGCTTCACTTCGTTCAGCAGCTCCCCTCAAGGGGAGCCCTTCGGCAAGAGAAAGCTGTCGGCTATCGGAAAGCCTCCCCTTGAGGGTGTTCAGAACTTTTGCCTACGGCAAAAGCCGGGCTTTCAGCCCGTCCCGAACTCTTTCGGGTTCCGGGTGTCGCCGTAGGCTGACGGAGAGGTGACAACGAGAGGTAATATCACTATGACCAAACCAAACTCACCAATCCCTCGGGAACTAATGCTTAAAAGGGCAAGAGAACTCCGTAAAAATATGACAAAACAAGAAAGACACTTGTGGTATGATTATCTGCGTTCTTACCCTGTTAAGTTTTACAAACAAAGAGTTATAGGAAATTATATTGCCGACTTTTACTGTGACAAAGCAAGCTTGGTAGTTGAGCTTGACGGTTCGCAGCATTATGAGGACGAAACTGTAAAATATGATACTCTGCGCACAGAATACTTGGAGATTAATAACGGCTTGCAGGTTGTTCGTTTTACAAATACGCAGGTTAATAAACAATTCAGAGCTGTCTGTGTGATGATTGACTTTATTGTCAAGAAAAGGCTTGGACTTGTGAAAGATTGAGTGTGATTTTTCACCTCTCAGCTTCACTTCGTTCAGCAGCTCCCCTCAAGGGGAGCCTTTCGGCAAGAGAAAGCTGTCGGCGTCAACAAAGCCTCCCCTTGAGGGCGTTCAGAACTTTTGCTTTGCAAAAGCCGGGCTTTCAGCCCGTCCCGAACTCTTTCGGGTTCCGGGTGTCGCCAAAGGCAGGCGGAGAGGTGACCAACGCCGTAGGCAAATGCAACTATAAGAGGTGAAATCAAATGAAAGACCGTATATCAACAATAGCGTTGGTTATAATTTTTCTATTTGGATTATGTCTTATACTCTATCCCCCTCTCAGCAATTATTACAATTCCTTCCATATGACCTCTATGATAAACGATTATCAAAAGGCAATTGAGGAATTGGACGATGACACCTACGAACAAATTTTAGCTGCCGCAGTCAGCTATAACGAACAGCTTGTTAAAACCCAGTCCGGGCTTTCACTTCCCCCCGAAATGCGTGAGGAATATGAAAAACAGCTTGACGTAACAGGCTTCGGCGTTATGGGCTATATCGAAATAAAATCCATAAATGTGTATATACCCATATATCACGGCACAGATGACGCCGCCCTTGCGGCAGGAGCAGGTCACTTGGAAGGTTCCTCGCTGCCTATAGGCGGCGAAACTGCCCACAGTGTAATCTGCGGCCATAGGGGCTTGCCTTCCGCAAAGCTTTTCACCGACCTTGACAAGCTGGACATAGGCGACGAATTTACGATATATGTTCTTGACGATGCCTATACCTATGAGGTCAGCGACATTTATATAATCGAGCCTGACGATGCAAGCAAGCTCTATTTGGTAGAGGGGGAGGATCTCTGCACACTTTACACCTGCACCCCCTACGGAATAAACACCCAAAGGCTTTTATTAAGGGGAAAAAGAGTTGATGACTCATCGGCTCATTTGCGTATTTCCTCCGAAGCCTATAAAATAGAGTCCGCCATAGCTGCGCCTATTTTTGCAGTTCCTATTTTGCTGATTTTGCTTATTTGGCTCATAATCAGTACAAGCAGAAAAAAGAAAGGAGGGGATAACACCGATGAAAGGTTTTATTAAAGCTCTTGCCGGAGCGGCTTTAACCGCTGTTTTAGGCTGTCTTTTGACGGCGGCGGTTTCAGCCCAAATGATAGACTTAGCCGAATTAGGCTCAGTCACAGTAAAGTTTATTGAAGAATCCGGCACGCCTGTGACAGACGGCGATTTTACAATTTATGAAGTGGCTGATTTGTCTCAGCAGGGCAATTCACTGGTTTATACCTACTCCGACGATTTTTACTACTGCGATGTGGACTTAAGCGGCACTCTTGATCAAAGTATGGCGGAAGCAATTTATAAATATGCCCAAGAGCATAACGTCAGCGGCATAACCAAAACACTGGGCTCAGACGGAAGGGTTATTTTTGACGATCTGCCTTTGGGGCTTTATCTGGTGACACAGTCGAAAGCCTCAACAGGCTATTCCGCCGCAGTGCCTTTTTTGGCGGCGGTGCCATATTATAAAGACGGCGAATGGGTTTACGCCGTAGAAGCCGAGCCGAAAATCGAGCTCAGCGGCGAAACCACCACCGAATCCGGCGGCGGCTCAGACCCGGAAACCACAACGGAAGTCACCGAAACCACCACCGAAGGCTCTGAAACCACAACAACAGGCTCCGGCGGCGGCAGTGACGATCCTTCTGACGATGATGACGATGATGACGATGATGACCCTAAGCCGGGCGGCGGCGGAAACTCCTATGTTATAGGGGGTCCCGATCCGGAAGAGTATACACCATCTTCTTCACATACGCCTTCTTCACCCTCAAGCCATGATGACCCCTCAGACGATGACAGCGACCCGGATGATCCCGATCCTAATGATCCCGATGTTCCCGATGAGCCGAAGGGCGAAGTTGAAAGCGAAGAGCCCAAGGAAGAGCTTCCCCAAACAGGTCAGAACAATCTGCCTGTGCCGATTATGACGGTTTGCGGCTTGTGTCTGTTTTCACTGGGGTGGAAGCTCAGCTTCACCGACGGGAGGAAGAAAAATGCGCCGTAAAACGGGTTTTTTATTTATGATTTCAGGGGCAGTGCTGCTTATTGCGGCGCTGTCCTTAGCTGTTTATAATATGTTGGATAATATGCGTGCAGGGAAGGAAGCGGAGACGGTTCTTTCCGAGCTTAAAAACGCCGAGGAAGAAAAGGGCGGCTCGGAGGTGAGCTTTCCGGCGTATAACCGGCCCGCAGACGGAGTTATGCCATCGGTGGAAATTGACGGCAGGTTCTACGTAGGAACCCTGTCAATACCCTCTCTGGAGCTTGAGCTGCCTGTGATTGAGGATTGGAGCTATTCCGGCTTGAGAACTGCCCCCTGCCGGTATTACGGCTCGGTCTGGACTGACGATTTAGTCATTGCCGGGCATAACTATAACTCCCATTTCGGCAGACTTAAATATCTGACCGAGGGGGCGCAGGTTATTTTCACCGATGTCAGCGGAAATGTTTTCGGCTATGAGACTGACTTTGTCGAAACTCTCAGCCCAACGGCAATTGAGGAAATGACCGCCGCTGATTATCCATTGACACTTTTCACCTGTGACTACAGCGGCAGAGCCAGAATTGCGCTTCGCTGCCGCAGCAGATAAAAAACATAGTTTTTGCACTAATTAAGCGGTATGAAGATTTTTCTCTCCATACCGCTTTTTTAAAAATGATTGTGTACTTGGGGAAATTTTATAAATCAAAAATCAAGCCTGTTGTCAGCTTTTGAATACGTTCTCCCAGACGGCTTTTAAGCTTTTCAAAGCCCAGAACGCCTGTGCAGTGACCGGTGTAAATTTTCTTTACGCCTTCGTTTATGAAGGCACTGCAAAGGCAGTTTATTTCATCTTCCGAAAAGGCGCAGATTTCTTTGCCGTCCTTTTTGCCCTTCATATGCAGACCGCCCACATAGGCGTAAATCGGCTTCTGCCCAAAGGCGGCTTTGGCTTCCTTTATTATATTAGCCGCTCCGGCGTGGGAACAGCTGTTAAAAACAACAAGCCCTTTTTTGCTGTCTATTACAAGGCTTTGTTCATGGGCAAAATCGTCGGGCAAAATTTCTTCCCTATGTTTTTTGTGAAGCCTGCTTTTTTCGCCTATTTTTTCAAGCCCCGGTGTATTATGGGGTATGACATATATTCGGGGCAGAATTTCTCTTATGCCCTCTGTAAGTATAAACCTTTCATCTTGTTCGGCAATATTTTTCGGCACGCTTATTTCGTGAAGTCCTCCGCTGCCCGACAAATATGTGTCCAAAGCTTCCTTTTGAGCATATACCCTTGCGGTGGGGTCATTTCGGAAAATTAAGTCAAAGCCCCCTGAATGGTCATAATGCCCGTGAGATAAAACATAAGCATCTAAGCCTGTGAGAGAAATCCCCAGTTTTTCTGCATTTTCACCAAAGGCTTCGCTGCTGCCGGAGTCGAGAAGTATTCGCTTTCCCATATATTCAATAAAAAGGCTTAAGCCGTGTTCACAGGCAAGGCTGCCCTCCGATGTATTTTCAATAAGCACAGTCACCCGAATATTATTTCCGCTCATATTGCATCTCCCTTTGCAGACGGATTGCTTCAGCCATTCTTTTAAGACCTGTTTCAATAATAGCTTTAGGCATAGCAAGGTTTAAGCGCACATAGCCCTTTGCGTTGCCCACAAAAAGATCGTCGCCTCCTTCAAGGAGAACCCCGGCTTTGTTGGCAAAAAACGCCGGAAGGTCGTCTGTGTCGGGTAATTCGGCAGACAAATCAACCCATGCCAAATAAGTGGCTTCGGGAATATTCATAACGGCTTTAGGCATATTCTTTTCAATAAAATCTTTTACAAAGGCAAAGTTTTCGTCAAGGTAGCCCTGAAGGGCTTTGTGCCAGCTGCCCCCTCTGTCATAGGCTGCCTTTGCCGCAGTCAGTGAAAGGGGGTTTACCATTCCAGCCATTTTGTCTCTGCTTTTAAACAGCTCTCTTGTTGCCTTATCCCTGATTAAAACGTTTGAAAAGGCAAGCCCGGCGAAATTAAAGGTTTTGGTGGGAGCCATACAGGTAATAAGCTTAGGGTAATCTGTCATAATTTTTGCCATAGGTATATGGGTGTGGCTTCTGCGTGTCAAGTCGCAGTGGATTTCATCGGAAATAATCCAAAGGTTATATTTTTCTACGATTTCCGCAATACGGCTGAGTTCCTCTTCTGTCCAAACTCTTCCCGTAGGGTTGTGAGGATTGCACCAAATTACAACCTTGCACTTAGGGTCTGCGCATTTTGCTTCAAAATCCTCATAGTCAAGGAAAAACTCGCCCTTTTCGTTTTTCAAAAGGGGAGAATGAAGGGCTTCTATATTCGAATATTCTGCGGCGTGGAGAAAATATCCGTAGGCAGGGGTGTTTATTAAAATCTTTTCATCGGGGGCGCAAAGGCTTTCCACAAGCTGATAAAGTGCGGGGATAATACCCGGGGAGAAGCAAAGCTCTTCCTGAACAGGCTCCCAGCCGTAGTGATCTTTGCACCACTTGCGGAAGGAATTAAAATATCCGTCATCATAAACTCCCGTATAGCCGAAAATTCTGCGGTCAACCCTTTTGTGTATTTCCTCCACGATTTCGGGAGCAACGGCAAACTCCATATCCGCTACCCACATACGGACAAATTCCTCGTCCTTATAGGGGAATACCTTGTCGTGTCCGGCGTGGAATATGTATTCTCTGAAGCCGTCTGTATTCAGCGCATTTGTGTTTCTTCTGTCAATAATTTCATCAAAATTATACATCTCTTTCACACCTCATTGTCGCTTTTTAATTCTTTTGTAAAACTCATAAC
>JAJBVU010000210.1 GCA_020859645.1 Eubacterium sp.
ATTTTATGATATAATGCCCTTAGAGAGAAATATAAGAGGGAAAATATATTTACCGGAGGTTTTTTTATGAAAAGGATAATGATTTTTGCATTAATTGTCATAAGTCTTGTTACGGGGTCAACTGTCACAGGGTTTTGCGCCGCAAAATACAGAAATTACAGCTTAAATTTAGATGCAGATAAGGTCATAGGAATTAAGCTTTCAGCCGTCAGCTATGATAAAAGCTACAGCAGCAAATACAACTATTCTACAGAGGATGCAGACGAAATCGAAAAGCTTATGAATAATATTAACTCTATGTATGTTAAGGTCAATAAAAGCTATAAGAATTACAGCGAGGATGGAGTAAGATATGACTTAACAATTATGTATGAGGATAAAAGTGTAATTTATTCAGTTGTAGGCGGTACTAATGTTACTGTAAATCATACAGGCGGAGTTAAATATACAGTAAATGAATATGACTTTAAGGCTCTTTTAAGCGTTTTTGAAACCCTTAAGACCCAAAGCAAGACTGCGGCTGAAGCTGCATAACCAAAGATTTTATGACTGCTGTAAGAGATTATGGCAGTTTTTTTTGCGGATTTAATCAATATCTTCATAAACATAAAACTTATACGCAAAGCATTTTTATGTGCAAAATTAGCGTGTATAAAAGTCAGCGGAAATCGTGTAAAATTAAAAGTGTAATTGCAAATTTTTGTTTTCGGAGGTGAAACTCGGCAATGTTCAGTGTAAAAAAGGTAGAATGTATCACAAAAACATTCCGTTTGCCTGTAGATTTGGTGAAGGAAATGGAGGCTGTGGCACAGAGCAAAAACGTGTCACTTAATAATTTGGTTACGCAAAGCTGCAGATATGCTATGGAAAATTTGGAAGAAAATCAAAATAAACCTGCAGATGCTTAACTAAAACTAAATATTGTACTTATTTCTGCATTGGCACTCTGTGTCACTTTATTTTATGTAGAATGAAAAATGTAAAAGGATGTTTGAAGAAAAAAAGCTTCAAACGTCCTTTTTTGCTGTGCGGAAAAATTTTATACGCATATGCCGAACGAATAAGGGGGAAGAAAATGGCTGAGATAAGAAGCATTAAGGACATTGACAGGGTTAAAACGTTAAAGGAAATTAATGAGAAACAAAAGACTGCGGCTGACGTTTACTTAAAATGCGGAAACAGCAGACAGGCTCTTCTTGAAGCCGGCTATTCGAAAAAAACCGCTGATAATAAAATCTTTCGCAGAGAGTTTTTTCAAAGAAGCTATATAAGGGCATATATGGAGGAAAAGCTTAAAAACGAAGGAAAGGTAGCCGGTCAGAGAGAGGTAATGGAGTATCTGACAGAGCTTTTAAGAGGAGACATTACCGAAGAAATTGTTGTTGACAAGCAAATGGTAAGCCGACTGCCTTTATTGAAGGACAGAAGCAGGGCGGCGGAGCTTTTGGGCAGGCACTACGGAATGTACAGCCGCAGGGAAGAAAAGGAAGCCCAAAACAAGTCTATTGAATTAAAGGTTGATGTAGATGAATAGGCTTTTGTTCAGTGAGCTAATAGGCAGGGGATATAAGGAATTTTGGTTTTTTAAGGGAAGATACAGAGTTGTTAAGGGGAGCCGTGGAAGCAAAAAGAGCAAAACGGCGGCTTTGTGGTTTATTTTTAATATGATGCTTTATAAGGGAGCAAATCTTTTGGTTGTGAGAAAGACCTACCGAACCCTTAAGGACAGCTGCTTTTCGGAGCTTAAGTGGGCAGTTTCAAGGCTTGGGGCTGATGAGGAATGGTCGGCTAAGGCGAGCCCTTTGGAGATGACCTATCTGCCTACGGGTCAGAAAATTTTCTTCAGAGGGCTTGATGACCCCTTAAAGGTGACCTCTATTGCCGCCGAAAACGGAAGCCTTTGCTGGATGTGGATTGAAGAAGCCTATGAAATAAGTGACGAGAAGGATTTTAACATACTTGACGAAAGCATAAGAGGTCAGGTCGGTGAAGGGCTTTTTAAGCAGATTACTCTGACCTTTAACCCTTGGAACGAAAGGCACTGGCTTAAACGGCGTTTTTTTGACGTTTCAGATCCGGAAATACTTGCCCTTACCACAAATTATAAAATGAATGAATTTTTAGACGAAGCGGATATAAAAATGTTTGAGGATATGAGGGTCAGAAACCCTAAGAGATATTCCGTTGCAGGCTTGGGAAACTGGGGCATAAGCGAAGGGGTTGTTTTCGAAAACTGGGAGGAAAGCCCCTTTGACTTATCCCAAATTTTAAAGAAAAAAGGGGCGGAAACTGTTTTCGGCTTGGATTTCGGCTATACAAATGACCCTACAGCCCTGTTCTGCGGAGTTGTTTTTAGAGCCGAAAAGACAATATATGTTTTTGACGAGCTTTATGAAAGGGGGCTGACTAATTTTGAAATTGCACAGAAAATAAAAAAGCTTGGCTATGGAAAGGAAAAAATAAGGGCTGACGCAGCTGAGCCTAAAAGCATTGAGGAACTGAGACAGCTTGGTCTTAAGGGCATTAGGGCTTCACGAAAGGGCAAGGACAGTATTTTAAACGGCATACAGTTTATAAGAAATTATAAAATTATTGTAAGTCCCCTGTGCTGTAATTTTCTGACGGAAATTTCAAATTACAGCTGGGACAGCGATAAACAGGGGCATAAAATAAACAGACCTGTTGACGATTTTAATCATCTTATGGACGCTATGAGATATGCCGTTGAGGATATAATTTCGGGAGACAGAATGAGCTTTGAATAATAATGAGGGAGTGATTTATTTGTTTGATTTTTTCGGGGATTTAACCAAAGAGGTAAACGCCAAAATCGAGAAGGACTGCTTAAGGCTCCCCTTGAGGGGAGCTGGCAGCGGAGCTGACTGAGAGGTGATTGCCTATGCATTAATCGATTGTTTTACAAGAACAACATAAAAGGAGTGATAGTATTGTTTGATTTTTTCGGGGATTTAACTAAGGAGGTAAACGCCAAAATCGAGAAGGACGCCGGGGAGGTTATGACCGATGAGCGGTTTTTGGAAAGGGAAATAGAAAAGTTTTTGGCTTCTCCCAAACGCAGGGATATGCTGACGGGAGAAAGATATTATGATGGAGAACAGGACATTCTCAAAAGAAAAAGACAGGTTATAGGGGAGGGCGGCGAGCTTAAGGAGGTTTTAAACCTTCCCAACAACAGGCTTGTAGACAATCAGTTTTGCAGACTTGTGGATCAAAAGGCAGGCTATTTTTTAGGCAGACCCTTTACGATTACTTGTGAAAATAAGGAGCTTTTGAAGGATCTTAACAGGCTTTTCGGAGGCTTTTTTTTAATGACGCTAAGGCTGATTTTGGAGGACTGCTACCTTGGGGGAATAGGCTGGCTCTATATTTTTTATGACGAAGAGGGCAATTTAAGCTTTAGGCGGTTTAAGCCCTGTGAAATTCTGCCATTTTGGAAGGACGAGGAACACAGAGACCTTGAGCTGGCAGTCAGAATTTATAGAATTTTCGGCTATGACGGCGAAAGAGAAAGCTTTAAAGACAAGGTTGAGGTTTACGGCTCTGAGGGGGTCAGGTTTTATGAAATGCAGGGGCAAAGGCTTATTCCTGAAGGAGAACACCCCTTTTTGCCCTATGCCTTTGACGGTGATGAGGGCTTCGGCTTTTCCACTATTCCTCTTGTGGCGTTTCGGGCAAATTCTAAGGAAATCCCCCTGATTAAAAGGGTTAAAGGCTTGCAGGATGCACTTAATACGGCAAGGTCAGACTTTATGAATAGTATGCAGGAGGACTGCCGCAATACTATTTTGGTAATCAAAAATTATGACGGCGAGGACTTGGGGCAGTTCAGACGGAATTTAAGCCAGTTCGGAGCGGTTAAGGTCAGGAGTATTGACGGCTGTGACGGTGGAGTTGAAGCCTTAAAGCTTGAGTTAAATTCGGAAAATTATGTTGTTATATGCGATATGCTCAAAAAGGCGATAATAGAAAACGGCGGAGGCTATGATTCCAGAGACGAAAGATTTTCCACCAACCCCAATCAGCTGAATATAAAGGCTATGTTTTCGGAGATAGATATTGACGCAGACAACACAGAAAGGGAGTTTAGGTTTTCTCTTTCACAGGTCTTAAGGTTCGTGTCTGACTGTTTCGAAAACAGCGGAAGGGAGGGCTTTTCTGAAGGAGACGTAGACTTTATTTTCAACAGAGATATTTTGACAAATGAAACAGAGGTTATTAATAACTGTAAAACAAGCCTTGATATTCTGCCCTTGGAAAGCGTCATTGCACAGCATCCTTGGGTCAAGGATACATCTGCGGAAATGGAAAAGCTGAAAAAATCGTCTTTAAAGCCGCAGACGTAAAAGAACGGCTGTAAAAAATATACAGGAGGGATTAATTATGAAGGAAAAGCTTTTAAAATTAGGGCTTTCGGAAGCAGACGCCCAAAAGGCGGCGGAGCTTTTCGAAGCCCAAACAGGTTCTGAGGGCGGCGAAAGCTTCCGCCTTGAAGCAGAAAGACTTAAGGAAAGAATAGCCGATTATGAGGAGGAAATTAAGAGGCTTAATATCCAAAACGCCGTTGACGGGGCGCTTATGGCGGCAGGGGCAAAAAATGTAAGGGCGGTCAGAGCGCTTATTGATTTTGAAGAGCTTAAGCCCCTTAAAAACGGTGAAATAGAGGGCTTAACGGAGCAGATTGAAGCCCTTTCCGTAAGCGATGACACAAGCTTTTTGTTTGAAAGAAAATCCGGCAAGAGGGGTCTTAAGGGAATGAAGCCTGCTTATTCCGACGGAAAAAGCGGCGGCAAGGACTTCAAGGACTTTAACTATGATGACTGGGACAGATATTTTAAGAACAAGGGCTGATTGATATTAAAAAAGGAGTGATTTTATGAGTAAATTCAATGCTGTAAGCTTTAACCCTCAGGCATTCGGGGCGTATATAAACACTATTCCCCAGGTCAACAAAAACGAGCTTATTAAAAGCAGAGCGTTATGCGTAAATTCCGAAATAAAAAGAGTTTTTGAGTCTCAAACAGGCACAGCCTACGCCGTTCTGCCTATGTACGGACTTTTAAGCGGAGACGCCCTTAACTATGACGGAAGCACCTCTATCACCGCCGACACAACCTCTTCCTTTGAAAGAGGGGTTGTTGTGGTGGGGCGTGCCAAGGCATGGCTTGAACAGGATTTTGCCGAGGACATAACCGGCGGCGCAGGATTTATGGACAATGTAGCCTCACAGGTAGCTGAATATTTTGACGGCGTTGACCAAAGCACGCTTTTGGCGGTTCTAAAGGGTATATTTAATATGACGGACGATGTCGGAAGCGAATTTGCGAAGTGTCACACCCTTGATATTTCCTCCGACGGCGACGGCTTATGTACAGCCACAACCTTAAACGAAGCGGTTCAGAAGGCAGGGGGCGACAACAAGAGCAGATATTCACTGTGTATTATGCATTCCGCCGTTGCCACAAACCTTGAAAACTTAAGCCTTCTTGAATACCTTAAATATACCGACAAGCAGGGCATTCAGAGAAGCTTGAACATAGGCACATGGAACGGCAGAACCGTTCTCGTTGACGATTCCATGCCCACAGAAACAACAAGCGGCAGTACCCTCTACACAACCTATATTTTAGGCAAGGGTGCTTTCGACTATGCGGACGTCGGGGCAAATGTACCCTATGAGATATACAGAGATCCCTTTACCGCCGGGGGTCAGGAGACTTTTATCGCAAGACAGAGAAAGTGCTTTGCGCCCTACGGAATAAGCTATATTAAGGCAAATCAGGCGAGCCTTTCTCCCACAGACGATGAGCTTGCGGACGGCAGCAACTGGGAGCTTGTAAACGACGGTATGAGCGAAAAGACATATATTAATCATAAGGCTGTTCCCATCTGCAGAATAATTTCCAAGGGATGATTATATTATTATGGAAGAAAAACTTATTGAAAGGCTTGAAAGTCTGGGTTATGAATATGACAGCGAAACGGACAGCAGGCTTTTGACATTTGAAGCAGAACGGGGAGAAGCCTATATACTTTCAGCCTGTAATCTGTCTGTTCTGCCTGCTGTGCTTGAAGGTGTTTATATCGATTACGTGTGCGGAAGCTTTTTAAGGGCAAAGCTTTACGGCGGTCTTTTAAGCGATGACAGCGCAGAGGGCATAATAGCCAAAATTACAGAGGGAGATGTAACGGTTGAATATGCTGCAGACAAGGAGTTAAGCACTGCCGAAAGGCTTGAGCTTATTTTAAAAGGTTTTTTGGGGGCTGAAAACGAGATTATAGCCTCAAGACGGCTTAAATGGTGAGAGGGGGCGGCTTTTTTGAAGGACATAAGCAGGGAAGCGGCTTCTCTTTATGACGGTGTGTTTTGGGCATATGAGTTTTTAACCTCCGAGGACGGGGAAACAGGCATAGTAAGCCCGGTAAAAAGTGAGTATATAACAGAAGAGCCTTGCAGATTAAGCTTTCAGCTTATAAACGAGAATATACAAAGCAGATTTGCAGGCTATAAAAATATGACCGCAAGGCTTTTTACCTCGGCTTCCGTCACTGTTAAGGACGGGTCTTTTATAACCGTCAGTCAAAACGGCAGAACCTATGACTTTGTTTCAAGCGGCGAGCCTGCGGTTTATTTGGGTCATCAGGAGGTTGTTTTGAAAATTAAGAATGCGGGGTGAGATGATTGGTAAACGATTTTGTTAAAGGGGCGGCTTCGGCTCTTAAGGAGTACGGGCTGCCTGTTTATATTGATGAAATGCCTATGGGCTTTTCAAGACCCTGTTTCGGGGTCAAGTGTATTTCAGCCGAGGTTACGCCCTGTGTCTCGAGGTATTTTAAAGAAGAGATAAGGCTTGGGGTTGAAATTTATATGCCTTATAACTATGACAGCGCCGACGGCAGCTTCGAAAAGGGCAGAAGCTTTGCCTTCGGTGAAGCTGAGGTCTTTGCCTATGAAGCTCTGAGATTTATAAGCGTCGGCGACAGGCAATACTGCGCTAAGAGCATTTCATCTGAAAGAAAAAGCCAAACTACATCTCAGGGTACCCCCAACGGGCTTGAAGGAACAGGGGGCATTGTCTGTTTAACCGCTGTTTATTCAAGGTTTGTAAGGAAAGAGCTTTCAGACGAAAGCGGAGTTATGGAAGAGCTGTTTGAAAATTTTGATTTTTAAAATTTATAAAAGGAGGGCTTTATGGAAGAGGAAAATGCAGCAAATGAAGTGAAGGAATTAAAAAAAGCCGAAAACAGGTTCTCGAAGGATGCGCTTTTAAAAAGCAGGCTTTTCAGAGAACAAAGGGATATTCTTTCCGCTGTTTTAAAGGACGGAGAGGATTATTCAAAAGAAGAGGCACAGAAGCTTATTAAAAATTATTTGGAAAAGGAGATGGCGTAAATGGCTGCCGGAGGAACATTTGTAACAGAAAATAAGGTATTGCCCGGTGCGTATATTAATTTTGTGTCTAAGGCCAGGGCTTTGGGCACAGTGGGCGAAAGAGGTATTGCTGCGTTTTGTTATTCAACAGGCTGGAGCGACGGAAAGCTTATTTCAATTTCCGCTGAGGAATTTCAGACAAGCTGCCTTGATATTTTGGGCTATGAATACACAGACGATATGATGAAGCCCTTAAGAGAAATATTTTTAGGCGCAAGCGAGCTTTTACTTTACTGCGGAGCTGAGGGAACAGCGGCAGGCGGCTCATCGGGGACGCTGACAGTTAAGGCTGCAAAAGGCGGAACAAGAGGAAACGATATTACAGTTACATCGGCTTTGGACGTTGATGATGAGGAAAGCTATGTTGTTAAAACATATGTAGCCGGAGTTTTAGCCGACAGCCAGACAATTTCTTCAGTTGACGATTTTGAGGACAACAGCTTGGTGACCTTAAGCGGAACTCTTGCGGAAGCAAGCGGAATTGTGCTGACAGGGGGCGAGGACGTAAGCTTTACGGGCAATACATATTCAGAGTTTTTGGGGCTTATTGAAGCCGAGAGCTTTACCACCGTTTTATATGACGGAGATGACGAAACCACAAAGTCTCTTTTTGTAAGCTTTGTTAAAAGGCTCAGAGACGATGAGGGCTATAAGGTGACCTGTGTTCTTTATGACAAGGCTGCGGACTATGAGGGGGTTATTAATGTAACTACAGCTAAGGAGCTTGTTTATTTTACTGCCGGAGCAACAGCCGGAGCGGAAATTAATGAAAGCCTTACAAATATGGCTTACAGCGGCGAATATGATGTGACTGTAAGCTATACAAAGGCGCAGCTTAAGGCGGCGATTGCGGCAGGGGAGTTTGTTTATTACAACGATTTGGGAACATTAAGGGTTTTGAAGGACATTAACTCTCTTGTGACAATTTCCACAGATAAAAACAGCGATTTTCAGAACAATCAGGTTATCAGGGTTTTGGACGCCGTAGGCAACGACGTGGCGAAGATTTTCAACGATTATTATTTGGGCAAAATGCAGAATGACGAGCTTGGCAGAGACATTTTTAAAAGCGAGGTTATTGACTACTGCGGAAAGCTTCAGAGTATGAGAGCCATTGAAGAATTTTCTTCGGATGATGTAACCGTTGAAAAGGGTCAGGAAAAGGGCGATGTTATTGTGAACTTCTATATAGAGCCTGTTTCCGCTATGGAGAAGCTTTATATGACCTGTATTGTGGAATAAAAATAAAGGAGGAAAAGGCTTATGACTTATACCCAGACGCTTAAGGCGTGGGACGCTATTAACGGAACAATGGGCTGCTGTTATGCCAAGGTCGACGGCTCTGTTGAAGAAATGTTTTACGTTAAGGACATTGAAGCGGTTATTAATAAGAAGAAGTCCGAAATCAGGGTTTTGGGCTATACCGGAACAAAAACAAAGGCAACAGGCTGGACGGGAACGGGAACTATGAATATGTATTACTGCACGTCGTACTTCCGAGAAATGATGGTAAACTATGCAAAAACAGGCGAGGACACTTATTTTGACCTTTATATCGAAAATGAGGATCCCTCGTCTGAAATCGGCGCTCAGAGAATTTGGCTTAAGAGAGTTAATATCAATAATGTTGATATAGGAAAGCTTAATGTGAATAATACCGAGCTTTCGGAGACAATTGAGTTTACTTTCGACGGCGTTGAGATTTTGGAAAGCTTTGATGATGTTGAGGGTGAGTAATATTTAAAGAGTGATAGCTGAGGGGAAGCGACAAGCCTCCCCTTGAGGGGAGGTGGCACACGCAGTGTGACGGAGAGGTGTGCCGCCTTTTCTCTTTCAGCTGTTTTAAAGGAGACTTCATATGGACATACAGGAATTTTTAAACACAAACAGAATTGACAACATATTTAAAGAGGTCAAGGTATCGGACAGAATTTGCGACAGTGAGGGCAAGCCTTACCTATTCAAAATAAAGGCTCTATCTATGGAAGAATTTCAAAGGGCTAAGGCGAAAACCGACAAAAGCGGCAGAGGAAGCTTAAACAGCTTCAAAAGTGCTGTTGTTATAAGCGGCTGCGTTGAGCCTAATTTTAAAGACGCAAAGAGCCTAAAGGCTTTGGGAGCGGCTTTGCCCGAGGACTACCTTAAAAAAGTGCTTCTTGCAGGGGAAATATCAAGACTTGCGGGGGAAATTCTTAAGCTTTCGGGCTTCGGTGACGGCTATGGGGCTTAGAGCATATTTTTCCGACGGTGAGCCAAAGGAAAAAACGGTTTTTCTGTCTCCCGGAATAAAATTGCCTGACGGCAGAGCTTTGGGCTTTCACATAAGGGGAATAACCGAAAAGGAATTAAGGGAGATTAAGGCTGATTCGGAAAAAGACCTTATTTTTAAGGTTATAACAAAATGTGTTTTAAAGCCGAAGCTTAACCTTGACCAATGCGAAAGGCTTTTTTTGCCGGGCGAAGCCTTAAGGCTTTTTAATGAAATTGTTTCCGCAGGCGGCGGAGGGAAAGCCTTTGACGAGCTTAAAAGAGAGGTAAGCCAAATGCTTTTAAAGGGCGACAGAGAAGCAGTTTATGGCTGTCTTGCGGCTTTCGAAATGGGCATAAGACCTAAGGAATTTGCCCTTATGGATGTAAGAGAGCAGGCGTGCATAGCCGCCTTTGCAGACGAAAAAATAAGAATTAAAAAACGGAAGGGGAGATAAAATTGACCGTAAGCCTTATAGTGACCCATAACAATTCAAGCTGTGATTTAAGCGATATTTGCGTAGGAAAGATTAAGCTTACCTATGTAAAAAGAGGGGAGCCGTCTGTTCTTGAATTTTCCGTTGCAAGGGATTTAAAGAGCAGTGTTTTCGGCTTTTACGAGGGGGATTCGGTGGGGTTTTCCGTTGACGGAGTGAATATGTTTTTCGGCTATATTTTCACAAAAAGCAGAGACAAGGAGCAAATTATAACAGTGAGGGCCTATGATCAGCTGAGATACCTTAAAAATAAGGACACCTATATTTATTCGGGTCAAAGTGCAAGCTCGCTTTTAAGGCTTATACTGGATGATTATAATCTTGGAAAGGGAGAAATTGAAGAAAGCGGATATATTCTTCCGGACAGGGTTGAAAGCAATCAAAGCCTTTTCGACATTATTCTGACAGCTGAGGAGCTTAGCCGAAAGGCAACGGGAAAAGAGTTTATACTATATGACGATTACGGAAAAATCTGCTTTAAAAATAAAGAAAATATGGAGCTTGCCCTGCTTGCGTCATCGGAAGCGGACGGACTTATAAATTTTAATTATTCCACAAGCATAGATACCGACACATATAACAGGGTTAAGCTTTTTATAGGCAGAGAAAGCAATTTGTGTTATCAGGCCGAGAACACCTCAAGCATAAACGAGTGGGGCGTCCTGCAGTATACCGAGGTTTTAACAAGAGAAAAGCTTTTAAGCGGAGCCGCCTGTTCCGAGCTTGCGGAAAGTATTCTTTCGCAGAAAAACAGAAGGATCACCACTCTTGTTACAGAGGATATGGGGGAGCCTTCCGTCAGAGCCGGATGTTATGTTTGGGTTTATGTTTCCGGCGATGTTGAAATAGCCCAAAGGGCGGTTGTTTCAAGGGCGGTTCATACCTTTGAAAACGGTCTGCACAAAATGAAACTGAGTCTTGAATTGGAGGATTGAGACATATGAAAATGGCAGAGGCAATTAAGGAAATCTGCAAAAACCAAAGCGAGGCGGCTTATCCCTGTGATTTTCTTATAGGAACCGTTTCCGCTGTGGAGCCTTATGAAATAAGGATAAACGAAAAGCTTAAATTGACCGAAAAATTTTTGACCTTTACCGAGACGGCTTTCGGCAACGGCTACGGGCTTGACATTGACGACAGGGTGGCTTTGCTTGCGGCTAACGGAGGTCAGAGATATTTGGTTATAGACAGAATTGCGGAGGTGGAATAATTGGAGGACTTAAGGGAGCTTCTTAATATTTATTTTTCAGACGATGAAGGGGCGGAGGGAGAAGCCGAAAAGGAAGAGATTATTAACAATAATTATGAAAGCATATTTAACTCTTATTATAATGAATAAAAATTTTTCTCAACTGTTTTGAATGAGGTTTTAAACAGGTCTGAGGATAAAAATGGTGATTCGGCTGTTATGGATTTTGAAAGAACAGCGGAGAGGGCTTATAGGGGTATTTTCGAAAACAGCTTTTTAAAGGACTTTAATTTCGGCTTTAGCGGAAATACATACGGAAATAATTACAGTGAAAATATATATGCGGAAAATTATGACGGCAAAAATGCGGATCATTA
>JAJBVU010000240.1 GCA_020859645.1 Eubacterium sp.
GGTATAATATTATGTAAAGAAGCACTGTGGTTATGCCGAGAGGGATTTTCAGCATAACAGGGAGGTAATTTGATGAGTGAAAACAACAAGGGATCAATACATAACCCCTCGGAGGGTAAGAACAGTATTGACAACAGAATAGACTATAATATTTCCGCTTCAAGCCTTACCAGAAGTCTTTTTGACGAAAACAGGACTTCCCCGAAAAAGGAACCCGAAACGGATATAAAAACCGGCGATACCGCCGAAAAAACGCCTAAAAAAACCGGCGAAACAAGAAGAAAAAATCTTGACGAGGGCATGCCTGCCGCAAGGCTTAAAACAAGAGCCGATGAGGAGGAACACCGCCGAAGCCCGGCTGAAGCCCAAAAAAGCCCTTCGGCGCCTGCAGCGGTTAAAAAGCCTTCCGGTCATCAGGCTGAATCTAAAAGAAAGGAGCAGCCCCCAAAGAAAGCTGTCAGCCAAAATTCGGCAAAAAAGCCTGCCCCGAAGAAACCAAAGGGCAGAAAAAAGCTTTCTGAAATGTCTCTTGCCGGCAGACTGTTTTGGGGCTTTAAGTGGATTGTGAGAATTATTATTATAGCATTTTTCAGTGCGATTTTTGCCTGTGTAGGGGCAGGGCTCGGGGTTTATATAGGAATTATAAGAAATGCCCCGGCTCTGGAGCTTGTGTCAATTGAGCCGGATTCATATACCTCCTTTGTTTATGATATGAACGGAGACCAGATTGATGAATTCCACGGTGAGGAAAACAGAATTTATGTAAGTCTTGACCAAATTCCCGAGGATCTGCAGAATGCTTTCATAGCCGTTGAGGACGAGAGATTTTATACTCACAACGGTATTGACTTCAGAGGAATTATGAGAGCGGTTTACACAATGCTCTCCGGAGGCAGAATCGAAGGTGCTTCTACAATTACCCAGCAGCTTATTAAAAACAACGTCACCAAAAAGACAAGCAATGACATCGAATCTAAAATTCAAGAGCAGTATCTTGCCATAAAATATGAGTCTATGCTTGCTGAGGAGCTTGGCTCAAAGCAGGCGGCTAAGGAATATATTTTAGAGCTTTACCTAAACACCATTTATCTAAACCACGGCTATAACGGTGTTCAGGTTGCGGCTCAGGGCTATTACAACAAAGACGTTTCTGAGCTTGACTTGGCTGAAAGCGCAGTAATTGCGGCAATTACAAACAACCCCGTTAAATACAGCCCCAGAAACGACCCCGAAGAAAATAAGGTAAGACAGTCCGAAATATTAAAGAAAATGCTTGAACAGGGTATGATAACCCAGGAAGAATATGACGCAGCCATAGTTGAGGACGTTTATTCGTCTGTTTCATCTTCCACCGGCGGCGACGATGATTCCGGAGCCGTTATTCACACATATTTCATTGACGGACTTTTTGACCAGATTTCAGAGGATCTGCAGGAAAAGTATAAAATAAGCGAAGCTCAGGCAAACACAATTATTTATAATGGCGGTCTGCAGATTTATTCGACCCTTGACCAAAATATACAGTCAATTTTGGACGAGACCTTCTCAGATGATTCGCTGTTCCCCAATGCCACATATAATCTGAGAGTAACCTATACTGTTTCCGTTGAGGACAGCGAAACAGGCAAGCAGGAACACTCCGAATATAACAAATATGTTAAAAACAGAGATGCTGCAGACGAATATGCGGCAAGCAAAAGAGCCGAGGTTGAAAGCGGACTTTCCGCAACCGAAAGCATAATCGCCGATAAGTGCACCTACACAGTAGAGCCTCAGTCGGCTATGGTAATAGAGGACTATCACACAGGCTACGTTAAGGCGCTTATAGGCGGCAGAGGAGAAAAAACCGTCAGCAGAGGCTTTAACAGAGCCACAAACTCAGCAAGACAGCCCGGCTCCGTATTCAAAATTCTGGCTGCCTATGCTCCTGGTATAGACACAGGCATACTCACCGCCGCAAGCCCTATTGAGGACTCACCCTTTACCACTTCCGACGGATATTCTCCCTCCAACTGGTGGGGAGAAAGCTACAGAGGTATGGTAAACCCCAGAATAGGTATTCAAAATTCAATGAATATCGTAGCCGTTAAGGCTATGGATATGGTAGGGGTAGACACCTGTTATGACTATCTTCTTAACTTCGGCTTTACCACCTTGGAGAACGACAACCACCTTTCCACAGCCTTAGGCGGAATTACCAACGGCGTTACACAGCTTGAGGTAACGGCAGCCTACGGCACAATCGGCAACGGAGGGGTTTATAAAAAGCCCACACTTTACACAAAGGTTCTTGACCATAACGGAAACACCCTTCTTGACTATGACGCCGACTTTGAAGAGAGAGAGGTTCTTTCAAGCGGCGCCGCATATGTTCTTATAGATATGATGAAGGACGTTATTACAAAGGGTACAGGTACTCAGGCGGCTTTCAGAAACATAAGCATGCCCCTTTCAGGAAAAACCGGTACAACCCAAAATTCAAAGGACTTAACCTTTGTAGGTATTACCCCCTATTATGCCGCCGGAATTTGGCTGGGATATGACGATTATGATGAAACCGTCAAGAATATGGAGAGCTTAAGCCAAAGCGCCCATATGGTTGTTTGGAGAACCTGTATGGAGAAGGTGCATCAGAGCCTTGAATATAAGGAGTTTGATATGCCTTCGGATGTAACTCAGACCTATGTATGTTCATACAGCGGTATGCTGCCCAACAGCGGCTGTTCCGGTCATTATGAATATTTTGTAAAGGGAACCGAGCCTACGGAATATTGTAAGGGTCACTCCGCAAGTCTTTACCTTGATGAAAAATACAGAAGCTCAGGATATGACTACAGCCAGTATGCGTCTACAGCCTCTGACTCCGATGTAGAGGAAGATGGCGATGAGGATGAAGAAGGCGATGAGAGCAATCCTTCCGTAGCCGACGGAGCGGAATTTAACCCGACGGATGAAGAAATTCAAAACGCTTATGAAAATGAATTCGGAGAGCTGGACAGCGGCGGAGACTCGGGAGGAGGCGAAGCCTCTGCGGAGCCTGCCCCTGCCGAAACGCCCCCGGCTTCAGACGACTCGGAATATGCCGGAGAACCTGTCCACTGACAATAGAACCTGTATATCAACTATAAAAACTATAAATTTTAATTTTTTAAAGAAAGGAAGTTTTAACAATGAAAAGATTTTTAGCAGTTTTTGCAGCTGCAGCCTTAACACTTTCAACTGCCGCTTTCGCAGACACAACAGAGGTAAATGTTGTTGTAAACGATAACCTTATTGAAACAAAGGGAATTATTGTAGACAGCACAACCTTGGTTCCCGTAAGAGGAGTCTTTGAAGAGCTTGGCTTTGAAGTAAGCTATGACGCCGAAACCAAAACGGCAGTTCTTGAAAACAGCAGATACACCGTTTCTATGACAAGCGGCGACAGCGTATTTTATGTAAATGAAGAAGCAGTAACCCCTGCCGTTCCTCAGCAGATTTATGACGGACACTTTATGCTTCCCTTAAGAGCAGTAGCTGAAGCTATTGATGCAGATGTTGACTGGGTAGAGGATACAAAAACCGCTGTAGTTACTAAGAGCATGGGTCTTAAAATTGGCGGAGTTCAAACACTGTCTTAATTATACTTTGGGGGAATAAGAATGTTAAGTCATTTTAAAGCCGCCGCAAAAAAGAAAGCAAAGAAGCAAGCCAAAAAACTGTTTTTCGACGGTCTTTATCTCTTTGTTTTCAGAATTTATAATAAGCTTTAATAATACAGAGCCTGTGGAAGCTGTCTCGCTTTCACAGGCTCTTTCAGTTTCTTCATACTTTATATATTAACCGTCCTGTAAAAGAGCGCAGAAAAAGAGACCGCCGAAGCGATCTCTTTTATATTGCTTAAATTCAGAGAATTACTCTGCTGAAGCTTCTGTTTTAACTGTGATGTTATCCCAATAGCTTGTAGCACTTGCTGTTTTAACAAATCTTATCTGCTGAACGAATGCGCCTGTGCCGTTTGAAGCTGTAAGAAGGTCTGAACTTGTCTCAGAGCCTACTAATACAAGCTGTGTATCGTCTGTAGTGTAAGTTCCGTCAGAACCATGCTTATAGATTGCAGTTGTTGAAGTGCCTTTGTCAAGGTCTGCAGTGATTTCAATTCTGTACCAAACGCCATCTTCAAGTGTTGCTCCCAAAGATGTTCCGTCAGCTGAATTTGCAGATACGTTTGACGCATTTACATAAACAGTGCTTGCTACGTCCATAAGGTGATAAACTATGGTGTCTTTTACGTTATCATAGTTTACTGTGGCAACGGTTGAGTCACTGCTTGAAGCTTCAGCGGCTTCGTTTTCAAAATAAATTCTGAAAGTTCTGCCTGCCGAACCTGTATCGGTTCTCAAAAAGTCTGCTGTTACGGTTACCTTGCCTGATGTAACAGGTGCTTCAAGAGGAAGTGCAACAGCCTTTCCTTCAACCTGAATCATAGCTGATGTATTGCCGTATACTCCGCTTGCATCGCTGTAAGCAAGGTTTACATCTGTACCGTCTGCATTGCTCTTAAGGAAGCCTGTGAAATCATCGCCGTAGCTTAAGTCGCACTCATAAGATGTAGTTGCCTCTGTGGGAGTCTCTGTAGTTGTTTCAATCTCGCCGCCTTCGCCTACTGATACATAATATGTAGGTTTCCAGCCGTTAAGGTAAACAGTGATGATGTCATCAGTTGTCAAATCATTGATTGTCTGAGCGTCTGTAACCTGCTTGCCGTAATTTGTTTCGAAAGCTGCGCCGTTCTTTGTGTTCTGATATTCATAGAACTGAGCGTCCTGAGGTGATGTGCTGCCCATACTTGTCCAGCCGTCTGAGCTTATAAGACCGTTTGTTTCACACTGTACATAATAGCATGTAGCGGATGTGCCGCCCCAAGGTCTGCCGTATGTACCGTAGTTCTTAGAAGGTGTAATATAACCGTCTTCTGTGATCTCACAGTTTCTGAAGATATAAGGCATTGAACGGGGAGCTGTAATATAGCCTAAGCCGCTCATATTTGCCTCTGTGAACCACTGGAGTTCGCAGTTATCGAATACAAGAGTACCTGCGCCGCAGATATAGTCAGTGTTTCCGCCGATAATACAATCCTGGAAGTATGTGTAGTTTGAAAGTGCGCCGTTCCAGCCCAGAGCATCCTGTGAAGAATAAATCTCACACTGATAATATTCTGAATAGTTGCCGCTCATTGCCAAAGCGGTTCCTCTTTCTCTCATACCGGATGTTCTTACATCATCGCCGGCAAGTCTCTTAAGACCCTTGTCGCCGCCTGCCAAGTCTTCCATTTCCTTATCGGGAACATAGTAGTTATAGGTGTTCTTAAATACTGCGTTTTCAGCCTTGAAATAATCGCCTACAACAATCATAACGCCGCCCCAGAAGCTGCTGTTAGGCTGTGTATATGAATATTTGTCTCTGAAAAGGCTTTCGCTGTAAAGACCTGTAGTGGGATCAATTGAGTAGTAATAGGTTGTTCCGCCTGTATCGCCGTAATACCAGTTTACTTCGTGACCGTTGCCCTTAAGAGTAACATAATTCTGATTCATATAAACCTGTTCCTGAATGTCTGAAAGAAGGTTTATGGTTACACGTCCGTCCTCGCCTTCGGGTCTGTCTGACATAGCGCCGATTGCTGCAAGAGCTTCTTTAAATGTTGCATAATCTCCGCCCTCGCCTACGCTGATTTCGCTTACAAAGGCAATGGGATCAAGTTCTTTTTCTTCATATTCGAGATAAATCTCGTTTTCGTTTGTTTCGCCGGCAGCTACGGAAACTCTGTCGTTTGTAAAGCTTCCGTCTGTAGTTACAACTGATGTGTTGTATTCACCGGGGTAAAGTGAAACGCTGTATGTACCTGCTGTTGTGTCAACTGCCGATGCATCAAATGTATAAACGATTGAAGTGTCGTCCATCTTTGTAAATGAAATTGAGCTTACTACGCTTGCGTCTGTAGCTGAGCCTGTAATTTCACCTGTAAGCGTTTCTTCGGGAAGCTGCGTAAGGATAATCTCTAATGCGCTTCCGTCGCTTGTGATTGTTTCAGCTCCTGTAGAGAAGGCTGCGTCAACGCCGCCGTCGCTTGTGGAAACAGTATATGTGTGACCCATGTTAAGAGTTACAGAAGTGTCTGTAGTTGCTGCTGTAATAACCTCTGCCGAGTCAACGTCTGTAAAGTAAATGCTTACTGTATCTGTGTCGATTACAAATTCATCTGCGTTAGACTTTGTAAAGCTTAAAGCTGTTTCAACAGGTTCGTTAATAAGATATTTAACGCCGTAGATATAAACGCCGTTTGTTCCGGAAGGACCGAAAGCGTATACATGACCTGCTTCAACGGATACTGTAAAGCTCATATTCTGAGCTGTATCGGGAGCACTGCTTGTTACCAGTGATGTTCCGGATGATGTTCCGCCAACACCGTAGTCATAAAGTGCAAGATTCTTGCTTGCGGGAATGTAAGCATAAACTGTCAGCATACCCGAGGAATTAGCTGTATAAACAACTGCGTTTCCTGTTGTGGGAAGTGTTCCCCAGCTGCTGGGTCTTGTACCCATCTTATAGCCGTAGTGTGTTACGCCGTCAGTATATTCATATGAATATGATGAGCTCTTTGCCCATGTTGTATAGCTTTCGCTTGAAAGACAGGGAATAAGTGTAATAAGAGCCGCATAGTTGCCCTCATCGTCAGCACCTGCGTTGTAGTCGCCTACTGCTACGGAGCCGCCGTTATTAACCTCGTCAAACCACCATGTAAAGCTTGAGCCTACTATAGTTTCTTCGTCGCCGCTGTCGCCGCCGCTGCCGGAGCCTTCTGTTGTTGTTTCGGTTGTAGTTTCAGATGTCTCCTCTGTTGTTGCTTCTGTTGTAGAGTCATCATCGCCGCTGCTTTCGCCTTCAACAGCCTTAAATTCTACTGAAGGGTTAAGAACCTTAGCAAGAATAAGAGCTGCGTCTGCTGCTGTGATTTCAGTGTCGCCTTCGATAGCAACGTCAGCGATGTACTTGGAAACGTTCCATTCTGCGTTCTGCTCATAGCCGCCCTGAACATAGAGAAGGAGACAAGCTGCGTCATTTGCAGTAAGAACTCCGTTCTGGTCAATGTCGCCTCTTAAGCCGTTGCCTGTGTCCTCAGGTTCAACTACGTTTGAATTGTCCTCTGTAACAGCGCTGATGTAGCCGTCAGTATTAACTGTAAGAGCAACATATGTTACGCCGTCGATTTCAACAAGGTCATCTTCTGTTACGGTATATTCTTCACCGCTTGCTACAGCAGTTGAACCAACAGAAGCTATTGATGCACTCTGATAAGAAACGTATGAAATAACGCTGCCCACTGTTGCTGGAACATAAAGAACAGTTCCTGCATTAACCTGAGCCCATTCATCGGTTCTTGTGCTGGTGTCGTACTTAGCGCCTTCTGCTGTTGCGTCAACTATAATAGTTCCGCTGGTACCTGCGCTTATAGTTCCGGTTGTACCTTCGATTTTAACAGATTCGCCGCCGCCTGAAGTACCTAAATCCCACTCATAGCTTTCTTCAAGAGTTTCCTCTTCGCTGCCTGAGCCTTCGGTTGTGGTTTCTGTAGTTGTTTCAGATGCAGTTTCTGTTTCTGTAACTGTTTCTGTTTCTGTTGTAGCTTCGGTTGTGTCGTCCTCAGCTGTTTCAGCGTCATAATAATAAGGTGTCCAGTTTGAAAGATATGCAGTAATGATATCGTCTGTTGTCAAATTATTAATAACTGTTTCGTCAGTGATTTCTGTTGCATAGCTTGAGTCGAATGATGCTGCTGTGTAGAATACTTCACCGTTGTTTGTGTTGTTGTATTCATAGAAATTAGCAGATGCGCCGTCTCCTGTGGTCATTTCGCCCCAGCCTGTTGTGCTAATATGTCCGTTTGTTTCAGTGTTTACAAAGTAAACTGTTGAGCCTGAGCCCCATGTTCTGCCGTAGCAGCCCACAACGCCGTCAACTGATTCGTCATCAACTGTTACTTCGCAGTTTCTGAAAATGTAAGGATTGGTCTTAGCTGCTGTAATATAGCCTATCTTTGAATTGTTTGATGCATCGCCGTCAAAGTGCTTCCACTGAAGCTGACATTCATCAAAGAGTGCTGTAAATTCGCCGCAGATGTAGTCAACTGTACCGCCGATTACACAATTCTTAGCGTAGAACTTAATGTTGTTGTCTGTAGAACCGTTTCTGCCGAAGGTATCCTGTGTTGAAAGAACCTTACAATTATAAAGCTCTACATAAATATCCTTAACTGAGTTGTTGGGGTCGCCTAAATAGAAAGCGTTGCTTCTTTCGATATAAGCTTTCTTTGAAACATCTGTGCCTACAGTTCTTAAACCGAGGCTGCCTGTTGTTTCATAAGCGCCGTCTGCTTCTTCCTTTTCTGTTACGTAGTAGTTAAATGTGTTAAGAAATGTTGTATCTTCCGCACGGAACATATCCGCCATAACAATAACTACGCCGCCCCAAAGGTTTCCGCTTGCTTCAGTCTTTTCATACTTGTCATAGAAAAGTCTGTCGCTGTAATAGCCGTTTGAGTCTGCAGAATAATATGAACAGGTCTGACCGTAATACCAGCTGATTGTATGACCTTCGCCTAAAATTGTGATATAGTCGGCGTCAATAACAACCTGTTCTTCAATGTCGCTTGTAAGAGTGATGTAAACACGTCCCTCTTCTCCGTCGGGTCTTGTCATAGCATTTACAGCTGCAACAGCATCGTTAAGTGAAGTATAGTCTCCGCCTTCGCCTACTGTAATTTCAGATGTAAATTCAACCTCTTCCGGAATTGTTTCAACTGCTACTGATTTAATATAGCATGAGCCGCTGCCCGAAGCATAGTTGCCTGTTGCTGTAACTGTTATTGCAACGAAAGTATCGTCATCGGCTGTTGTATATGTAGCCGAGAATGCAGAGCCGTCGCCTTCGCTTACTACTGCGTCTGCGCCTTCGCCGTTGCCTATGATAGTAAATTCACCGTCATATGAACCCTTTGCTGTAACAGTCTGGTTGGCAGTTACGGGAACAAAGATTAATGCTCCTACGCCGCCTGCAACACCGTATTGTGATGAATGATACTTAAAGCCGTCAAATTCAAGAAGTGTTGTTGATGACTGAATTTCTTCATCAAGATTATATGTGTTGTCTCCGAGAGTCTCAAGATAAACATCATTTGTGTTGTCTACGCCAGCAACAGCCTCTGCTCTGTCATATGTTACATATGTGCCTGCGGAAACGGTTGTGTTGTAGTTGCCGGGTTTAAGTGTACATGTATAAGTGCCGTCAGCATTTACTTCGGCTGTATATACTGTACCGTTATTCATATTTGTGAATGTAATGCTTTCAACAAAGCTTGCGTCTGAAACAACGCTTCCGTCGGGATAGAGGAAGTTTCCGCTTAAGGTTACATCGGGAACGTCTGTCATATCGATAGTAACTTCCGATCCGTCTACCGTAAAGCTTTCTGCTCCGCCTACGAGAGCTGCTGCGCCGCCGTCATCTGTTGAAAGTGTGTAAGTATGTCCGTTAAGAAGCTTAACACTTGAAGCACCGAAAGCAACTGTAGCTGCTGTTGTGCCTAAAGCTGCGTCTGTAAATGTAACCTTTACATTGTCATAAGCACCTGCTGTTTCTTCTGTCCAGTTTAAGGAAACTGTTGCGTCCTCATCAATGATATATTCGAAGCCGCAGAAACCGCAGTTATTTGTCTTGCCTGTTGTGGAAAGAACATATGTATGACCTGCAACTGCTGTAAAAGCATAGCTTTCTGCATTTGTATCGGAATCAACATAGCCGTTTCTTGAGCCGTCCTCAGTGTTGAAATCCCATACACGAAGGAAAGATGTTGTATATAAATATGTGTTGAATGTACCTGTTGCCGCAGGAGTAAATACTATTGCGGTACCGTCGCCGAATGTGGGAATTTCCGTTATGTCATTGGCGTTTGCGTTTCTGTTGCCGGCTTTCCAAGCGCCTACGCCTGTTCTGTCGGCTCTTTCAAGATCAGACCACTTAACAACAAATCTGTCAAGACCGTCTGAATATTCAGTACTTGTGTTTCCGAAAAGTGAAAGTGTACTGTCGGCATATGAAAGAGTTACCTGTTCGAAGGATGATGCTCCGTTTGCATAATCGTCAAGCCAAAGAGTAAAGTTTTCAGCTTCGCCTATAGGCTCAACGTCCTCTACTACGCCTGTGTTGTCCTCTGTTATAGCGCTTAAATAGCTTACGCCTGCAAATGTAAGAGCAACATAGTTTATGCCGTCGATTTCCGTAAGGTCGCCTGAAATAACAGTGTAGCTGTCACTGGTGCTGTTTGAAGCGCATGCGATTGTGTTTCCTGCACCTGTTGTAGCTGTGCCTGCACCGTATGATGAATATGTAATCACACTGCCCACTGCTGCAGGAACATAAATTACAGTTCCGTCATTAACCTGAGCCCATGAGTCGCCTCTGCCGCTGTTATGGAACTTGCCGCTTGTTGCGTCAACAATGATTGTTCCGTATGTGCCGAGTTCGGAATAAAGAGTTGTTGTACCGCCTTGAAGCTGATTAACAGATTCACAGCCGTTTGATTCGCCTAAATACCAAGTATAGCTTTCAGCACGAACCTCTTCTTCCTCTTCTTCCTCTTCGCCGGAGTCATCGCCCGATGTGTCGCCGCTGTCCTCGGTTGCGTTTGTGTTGTCCTCTGTAATAACGCTTACATAGCTTACGCCTGAGAATGTAAGAGCTGCGTAATTAACGCCGTCAACCTCTGTAAGGTCGGCTGATGTAACTGTATAGTCAGTGCCGCCTGAGAATGAATTGCCGCCGTCTGTGGTGGCTGTGCCTGCATTGTATGATGTAAATGAAAGGACACTGCCAACTGCTGCGGGAACGTAAATTATTGTTCCGTCATTAACCTGAGCCCATTGATCTCCTCTGTCATTATGGAACTTGCCGCTTGTTGCATCGACAATAAGAGTTCCATATGTGCCGTAGTCAGAATAAAGGGTTGTTGTGCCGCCTTGAAGCCCGTTAACAGCCTCACAGCCGTTACCTGTACCCAACTGCCAAGTATAGCTTTCGGCACGGGTGTCCTCGGTTATGGTTTCGCCCTCTGTTTCTACAGCCGAATCTGATGTGGCTAAATCAACTTCGCTTATTTCATAAACCTCTCCGTCAGTTGCGCTGACATAGATAAGTGATGAAAAAGCCATAGCGAAAGCCAAAATCAGGGCTAAAATACGTTTGTGTTTTTTCTTCACGCTTCTTCCTCCTTTAATTATTATTGTTAAAACTGTAAAGCTTTGCGGACGTTTACGGAAAGACATAAGGGCAATGACAAGTTTTGCCGGTTGTGTCTAAAACAGGTCTGAGGGATGTTTTATTAAGATTTAACAAAAGCCATAGCCTCAAAGCTGTGCATACTCGCCCACAATATGTAAATATTTTATCTCATTTTTAGTCTAATGTCAATAAGCAACCAAATATTAACTTGTAA
>JAJBVU010000133.1 GCA_020859645.1 Eubacterium sp.
TTTTAAAACGGCTTTGGCGGTTTTGACTGCAGCGGCAGTTGTTTCTGCGGCTGTTCCCGTATGCGCTAAAAGTGTATCTTTAAACAACACAGCTGTTGAGGCGCCCCTTACATCGGCAGCAGAGGAAATAACCGACACTTCCGACGGAACGGCTGTCACAACATACGATGAGCTTGCGGCGGCAGTTACAGCAGGAGACAAGATTATCTACGTTATGAACGATATTGAAATGGGTGATATGATTGATCTTCAGGGCGGTCAGCAGCTTATAGGCGTTCCCGACAGCGAAACAGGAAAGCTTCCCGTTTTGAACTTCGAAAATATGAAGGGCGTAACGGACATCATCAACAACACTTCAAACGACAGTGACGTGGGAATTCGAATTAAAACAGCTGACAACACAGTTAAAAATCTTGTTGTTGAAAAAGCCCATGACAATGGCATTCAGATTAAGGGAGAGGGCGCCACAGGCAACACTCTCGAAAACGTAATTTCACGCTATAACAATGACAGCGGTGTTCAGATTGCCGGAGGGGCAGCAAACACCACCCTTATAGGCGTTTACAGCTACCGCAACTGCGACGTTTACACATTAGGCAGCAACGCCGACGGCTTTGCCATTAAGTTAGGCGCAGGCCCTGCGGAAACAGAGGACGAGGATGTAATCGATGCAGGCAAAATCACACTTATTAACTGTGCCGCATGGGATAACGGCGACGACGGCTGGGACAGCTATGACAAGGAGGATCAGACCTATTGGACTTACCGCCTTGACTATACAAACTGCATAGGCTGGAACAACGGCGACTCCGTGGACGCTATGGGCTATGCAGACTATCAAAAGGGACTTCAGCTTGATGAAAATCTGCCTGTGATTGCCCGTTTTAAGGCTGTTAATTTAAGCGGCTATAACGAATTTGTGTCCTTATATAACAAGGGCGCACTTTGCAGCAGAAACGCAAGCCTTGAAACCTACTGCAAGAGACTTGACTCACTTTTAGGCACAATGCCCACAAGATACGGCGATTTAAACGCCAGCGGACTTGTTGAAAACTGGGACGGAAACCCCAACGGCTTTAAGCTCGGCAGCAAGATTTCAAAGGAAAACAATGAAAGAAGAATGTATAACTGCATTTCCTTCGACCACAACAAAAAAGGCTTTGACAACAACAATTCATTCTCAAAAATTTGGGCAGTAAACTGCATCAGCTTTGACAATAACCAAAATTATAAGCTGAGCCACGAGGGCAAAACCTATACTGCTTATGAATGGAAAAATATTTACAGCTGGAACGGAAATTTAGCCGACGATCTGCCTGTTTCTTCAGACGGCTCAGCTATAACCGTTTCCGACGAAAAGGAAAGCCTTGAGCTTGAAATAAGAGCGGCAGCGGCAGAGCTTCAGGCAAAAGCCGAGGACGACATTATAATTTACACAGATATTTTTGAAACGGTTTTTGAAGCCGACGCAGTTGCAGAGTAACTTGGAGACGATATAAATGAGCATTATTGTAAGACAGTTTGAGGAAAAAGACCTTAAAAGCTGTACTGAAATTTGGAACGAGGTAGTGAGAGACGGTGCTGCCTTCCCTCAGATTGACGAAATGACAGAGGAGGAAGCTTTAAGCTTCTTCCTCTCACAAAGCTATACGGGAGTTGCTGAAAGCAGAGAAACAGGCGACATAGTCGGGCTTTATATTCTCCACCCCAATAACGTAGGCAGATGCGGTCATATTTCAAACGCAAGCTACGCCGTTAAAGGCACAGAAAGAGGTCAGGGAATAGGCAGGGCGCTTGTGAGCCACTGTATAAAAACAGCTCCGACCTGCGGCTTTAAAATTTTACAGTTTAATGCCGTTGTTGCCACAAACAGCAGAGCCTTAGCCCTTTATAAGTCTTTGGGCTTTACCCGGCTGGGGGTTATACCCAAAGGTTTCTTACTTCCAAACGGTGAATATGAAGATATTATACCTCACTACATAACACTGGAGTGATATTATGAAGCTTATAACCTGTATTTACAAAAACAAAAAATATCCGGCGGTTTTGTCTGCTGACGGAAAAGAGGCTTTTCCCTTTTTTGTACTTTCAAAATTTGAGGGTTTAAATTCAATGAACGACCTTATTGAAACAGGCACAGCGGAAACCCTTGATAAAATCAAAAAAGCCGCCGAAAAGCTTAAGGGGCAGGGGATAAAAACAGATGAGATAACCTTAGCGGCGCCTATTCCCACGCCGAAGCAGGACGTAATCTGTTTAGGCATAAACTACACAGAACACGCCAAGGAGTCCGCACGGTATAAGGGCATTGAGTTTGAAGAAAACAGGCAATACCCCGTTTATTTTTCGAAAAGAGTAAACGAGGCTTTGCCCCATATGGGTAAAATTGCCTTAACGGGCTCTCAAACCGTAAACCTTGACTATGAAGCGGAGCTTGCCTTTATTATAGGGAAGGACGCCGAAAACGTTAAGGCTGAAAACGCCGAGGATTATATTTTCGGTTACACTGTTATAAACGATATAAGTGCAAGAGACCTTCAGGCAAGGCACAAGCAGTGGTACGCCGCAAAAAGCTTAACAGGCTTCTGCCCTATGGGGCCTCATATAGTCACAAAAGACGAAATCCCTTTGGGAACAGCCCTTAAAATAACCTCTAAGGTAAACGGCGAGCTGCGTCAAAACTCATCTACTGACAAAATGATTTTCGACATTCCCTATATTATAGAGGAATTAAGCTCTTATTTCTGCCTGAAGGCGGGTACCGTTATTTCAACAGGTACTCCATCCGGGGTAGGTATGGGCTTTAATCCGCCCAGATTTTTAAACCCCGGCGACAGGGTTGACTGTGAGATTGAAAAAATAGGCACTCTCACAACATTTATTGTATAAAAAAGTATGAAATGAAGGAGAAAGCTCAATGAAACGCCCTATGCCGATTTTTACAGCATTTTTAATCTTAGGTATAATTTGGGGTTCATTGAGCTTAAATACTCCTTGGTTTTTAGCTGTAAGCCTTTTTGCCTTTGCAGTGGGCTTTGTATTTTTTAAATTCTTTAAGCTTAGATTTTTAATTCTTTTGCCCTGCCTTTTTGCGCTGGGCTTTATTTTGTGCTTTAACAGGGTTAATTTTTCAGACAATGAATATGACTTGTTTTGTGCTTCCGGTGAGGAAGTCGCTTTAAACGGTGAAGTAACAGGAACTTTGGGCAGCGGCAAAATCATTAAGACTGACCGCAATGTCAAAATTATTGTGTACGCAGACAGAGATTTATTTCCGGGTGATGTTATAATCTTAAAGGGAAAGCTCAGAGCCTTAAGTCCTCAGTATAACCCAAGCGATTTTGATGAAATTCAATATTATACCTGTCGTGGAATTTATTATAAAATGTATTCGCCGGATTTGGAGATTACAGGTTCGAAAAAGACACTTTCCTATTATTTATATGCCATTAAAACAAAAGCCGCCGATGCTTTAGACGAGATTTATTCAGAGGAAAACTCTGCAATTCTTAAGGCTATGCTTTTGGGAGACAAAACCTATCTGACCGACGAAATAAAGCTTCTTTATAAAAATTCGGGCATATACCACGTTTTGGCTATTTCAGGTCTGCATATTTCTCTTATTGCCGCTGTTTTTATGTACTTTTTCAAAAAGAAACGCCACAGCATAATTATTATGGTATTCCTTGCCCTTTACTGCCTTTTTACGGGCTTAAGCCCCTCTGCTGTAAGAGCGGTTATAATGATGTGGGTGCTTTTAATCGGGCGGATGTCGGGAAGAAAATATGACCTTGTGTCCTCTCTTGCCTTTTCGGCGTTTCTGATTTTGGTTGTTAATCCGCTGTATTTGTTTGACTGCGGCTTTATTTATTCATACTGTTCTGTTTTGGGTATTGCACTTTTTGCCGATCCCTTTAGTAAAATTGCGGATAAGGTTCCCTTTAAGAATTCCATAGTAAGAGAGCATATTTTTGAAGCAACGGCAGTGAGCCTTTCGGCGGTTATTATAACCAAGCTTGTAAATATGTATTTTTTCTACAACTTTACAACCTGTGATTTTATAACAAACCTTGTGGTTCTTCCCTCTGTGGCTGTTGTGGTAGTAAGCGGCGCAGCTTCTCTGGGCTTATATTTAATAGGCCTGCCCCTTTACAGACTTTTCGCTTTGGCGGCGTCTTTGGTTCTTTATGCCTATAAGCTCCTTGCGGCGGCGGTTTCTTCAATTCCCTTTTCCCTCATAACAACAGGCAGACCTGTTTTTGCCTTTTCCCTGCTTTACGTTTTGTTCATAGTCTTTCTCTGCTTTGCCTTTAAGTTTAAGCGGAAATCTTTTGCACTTTGCGCTGTTTTGCTGCTTGCTTTGGGCATACAAATAAATTCCTTTGAGCTTTCCAAAGATCAGGTTACATTTCTATACGCAGGGCAGGGCGACAGTGCTGTGGGAATAACAGAGGGAGAGGTCTTTGCGGTTGACGGCGGAGGAACCAAAACCGATCCCAATGAAGCGGACGAAGGTACATATACACTTCTTCCCTATCTTGAATATATGGGGAAAACAAGGGTTGACAGGGTTTTTGTCAGCCACATTGACAATGACCATATAAAGGGCATTTATGAAATTTTGGATCAAATCGAAATAGGGGAGATTTATCTGCCTGTCGGCGATTACTCCTCTGAGCTTTATACTCTTTTTAAGGAAAAAGCCGCCGAAAACAACATACCGATATATTACCTTTCGGCAGGCGACACTGTCAGTGAAAGCTTCACCTGTCTTTATCCAAGTGAGGAGCAGGCTAATATTGCCGCCGATGTTAATGACGGAAGTATGGTGCTTAAGGCTTCGGTAGGGGAGAAAACAATTCTTTTCACCGGTGATATAAGCAAAACCGCCGAGGGCAGAATTTCAGATGCGAACATTGACATAAATGCCGATATAATAAAAATACCTCACCACGGCTCAAAATATTCTTCCGGTAAGGAATTTATATCTGCTGTCAGCCCCACACTTGCTGTCATTTCCTGTGGCATAAACAATATCTACGGCTTCCCCTCTGATGAAGCTCTCGAAACTCTTTCCGATGAAAATGTTCCCGTTTTTATAACAGCCGAAAACGGTGCAGTTACGCTAAAACCCAATAAAAAAGGAATAAAAGTAAACACCACCTTACCCTAAATGCTTTAAGTGCTTAGGACAGGGCGGTGTTATTTTGAAATATACGCATTAAAACTGTTTATGTATTAGGCAAGCCCAATTATCAGCTTTATAATCATTGCAATAAATATTATGCCGCCGATAAGGCTGACTATGGTGTAAATTTTTCTTGATTCGGGGTCTTGGCGTTCTGCAGCCAAATAATACAGACCGAAGGCTGTTATCATAGCCCCTATTATTATGCCTATAATACTAAAAATCATTGTTTTACCTCCTATATTGTTATTTCTTTTGCCAGTTTAACAGCAAAGCCGAGTTTATTATTACCAAAACGGAGCCGGAATTGTGAACCAATGCTCCGGCAATAGGGTTCAGTGTTCCTGTGATTGCAAGAATAATTGCAATGAAGTTCAGAGTCATTGAAAATGTCATATTTAATTTTATGGTTTTCATCATTCGTTTTGACAGGGCAATAAGGTGGGGCAGTTCCTTTACATCGTCATTTACCAAGGCAATATCCGCCGCTTCAACGGCTATATCGCTGCCTACACCGCCCATTGCAATTCCCACGTTTGCCTTTTTCAAAGCCGGAGCGTCATTTACACCGTCTCCTATCATACAAACTTTTTCGTTCCTTGTGCTGTAAAATTCAATTTGCTTCATTTTGTCCTCCGGCAGACAGTTTGCGTGAACCTCCTCTATGTGAAGCTGTTCCGCTATGTAAGAAGCGGCTCTTTCGTTATCCCCTGTCAGGAGAACAGGCTGAACATTCAGTTTTTTTAGCGAATCAATCATATTAATGCTTTCGGTTCTGAGGGTATCCGACAGAACAATATATCCGCTTAAGCTTCGGTCAAGGGAAACATAAATTACCGTACATCCTTTTGAAAGGTAATCTTCCGTTTCTTCAAGCACGAAATCAGGCAGGCTTATATTTGCTTCTGTAAGCATTTCCCTGTTTCCGGCAAGAACCGCTTTTCCTTGAACCTCTGCCCTTACTCCCCGACCCGGTATCATTTGAAAATTATCACAGGGCAAAATCGGAGTATTATCGGTCTTTTTATAAGAACTGACAACCGCTTTTCCCAGTGGGTGTTCCGAAAGCTGTTCCGCAGCTGCACAGAGAGCGAATATTTCTTTATCTGATAACTGCTTCGCAAGGCTTGAAACCTTTATTACTTTAGGCTCACCGTTGGTCAATGTGCCTGTTTTGTCAAACATAATTTTTGATACCGTTGAAAGTCTTTCAAGTGCGTCCCCTTCCTTTACCAAAAAGCCGTGTTTCGTGGCATTTCCTATTGCCGCCATAACAGCTGTAGGTGTGGCAAGCACAAGGGCACAGGGGCAGAACACAACAAGAATTGTAACTGCACGAATAATCTCACCGCTTATGAGCCAAGTCAGAGCGGCGGCGGAAAGGGCAATAACAACAATCCACGTTGCCCATCTGTCGGCTATTCCCACAATTTCGGCTTTTCCGGCATCTGCCGACTGTACAAGCCTAATCATTCTCTGAATTGAGCTGTCCTCACCTGCTTTTGCCGCCTTCATATCAAAAGCACCGAACTGATTGACCGTTCCGCTGAAAACCTCATCGCCGACAGCTTTATCCACAGGAAGGGATTCACCTGTCATAACAGCCTGATTTACAGAGGTCTGTCCTGAAATGATTACACCGTCTGCCGGAACGGTTTCCCCCGGCAGAACTCTGAGAAGGTCATCTACGGCGACTTCTTCCGCTGAAATAATCTTTTCCTTGCCTTCTGTGATAACTCTTGCCGTTCTTGGCGACAGGTGAACGAGTTTTTCTATCCCGGCTCTTGCTTTAGCAACGGTCAAGTCCTCGAGCAGACCGCCCAACTGCATAATAAAGGCAACCTCGCCGGCGGCAAAGTCCTCTCCGATACAGATTGAGGCAATTAAGGCAATAGACACCAAAACATCGGCTTTGATGTCAAAAGAGGTAACAAGCCCTATAATTGCTTCCAAAATTATGGGAACACCGCAGAGAATAACGGAAACCCACACAATATCAAAGGGAAAAGGGTTCAGTCCTGTTAAGCTGAGTATAAGGGAAATACCGGAAATAAGAAGGAGTATAATATCCTTTTTTGTTCCGCCTTTCTCCAAAAGGGCTTCAAGTTTTTTCATTAATTTTTTCATTATCTGCCTCCTTAATATACCAATAGGGGTATATGTATTTATATAATTATTATACATATAGGGGTATAGGTTGTCAAGGGACAAAATAAAAAAGAACCAAACAAAAATAGTTGGTTCTTAAATGATAATAGCTTTTAATTACTTCATATTGGCAAATCTTTCTACAGCCAATGTGAAGTCGGCTATGGTTTTGTCTGCGTCGCCATGTTCAAGCCCGTCACGAACACAGTGCTTTATGTGTCCTTCCAAAATCACCTTGCCGCAGCCGTGTAAAGCCGATTTAGCCGCATTAATTTGTGATAAAATATCCTCACAGGGAACATCTTCGTCAATCATTCGGTCAATAGCCTGTACCTGACCGATTATTTTCTTTAATCTTCTGTGCAGATTGTCTGCATCCATACATTGTCTCATATATCATTCCTCCGATTTACCTGAGGGGTTTGCTTATTCAGACGACGGCTGCTGTTGTGGGTATTCGTCCTTTTCGAGGTTGTCAAAGCGGGTGAAAGCGCCGAACCACTTCAAAAGAATTGTTCCCACAGAGCCGTTTCTGTGTTTAGCTATAATTACCTCGGCTTTGCCCTTGACCTCAACGTTTTCAGGCTCATAATATTCCTGACGGAAAAGGAAGCAGACAATGTCGGCGTCCTGCTCTATAGCACCCGAATCACGAAGGTCACTGAGCATAGGGCGCTTATCCTTTCTTGACTCGTTTGCTCTCGAAAGCTGGGAAAGAGCCACCAAAGGCACGTCAAGCTCCTTCGCTATCTGCTTCAGCGACTTCGAAATCTGAGCAACTTCCTGCTGCATAGAGTCGCCCCGTCTTGTGTTCTGACCCATACTCATAAGCTGAAGATAGTCTATAACAATAAGCCCCAAGCCGTGTTCAAGCTTAAGCTTTCGACATTTTGCCCTGATTTCCATAGGCGTAATTGAAGTATCGTCTATGTAAATAGGCGCTTCGGAGATTTCTCCCACAGCTTCCAAAACCTTAAGCCAGTCGTCGTTTTCGAGCCGTCCTGTCTTAATTCGCCCTGCGTCAACCATAGCTTCGCTGCTTATAAAACGGTTTACAAGCTGACCGGCGGACATTTCAAGGCTGAAAATCGCCGTAGGTATTTTCTTTTTAACTGCGGCATATTGGGCTATGTTTAAAGCAAAGGCGGTTTTGCCCATTGAGGGTCTTGCGGCAATGAGAATCAAGTCGGAATTTTGAAGTCCGGAGGTTTTATAGTCAAAGTCAATAAACCCTGTGGGAATGCCCGTAATAGGGGAGTTGTTTTTGCTGGCTTCCTCCATTGTGGAAAGAGAAGCGCTTATAAGCTCTCTTATGGGGATAAAGTCCTCGCTGCGGCGGTTGGTTACAATGTCGAAAATACGCTTTTCGGCGTCCTGAAGTATGTTGTCGACATTGTCAGCCCCTTTATAGCACTCCTCTGAAATATCTCCGGAGGCTTTTATAAGACGGCGCAGAACAGCTTTGTCAGCCACAATTTTGGCGTATTTGCTGCAGTTTATGCTTGTTGCCACAGCGGTGCTTAGGGTGACTAAGTATTCCATTCCCCCGGCTTGTTCCAAAAGACCCTTTTCTTCAAGGCGGTTTTTAACCGTAATTATGTCAACAGTGTCTCCGGCGTTAAAAAGCTCCTGAATGGCTGAAAAAATTGCCTGATGATCAGGGCGGTAGAAGTCCTGTGAGCTTAAGGAGTCAACAGCGGCTCTTATGCCGTCAAGGTCAAAAAACATACACGCCAAAACATACTGTTCTGCGTCAACGTCGCTGGGTGGTATTCTTTTTAAAAGCACATTTTGGTTTTCTTCTGCCATTGTGTTTCCTCTTTTCTTTTCTGCCGATTATTCCGCCTTTGTTATGTTGAGCTTAAGAGATGCTGTTACCTTTGTGTGAAGCTTTACGGAAACCTCCGCTTCGCCTAATGTTTTTAAAGGCTCAGCAATAACGATTTTTCTCTTGTCGATTTCAATGTCCTGCTGTTCCTTAAGAGCCTGAGCAATTTCCTTACCTGTTACTGAGCCGAAAATTCTGCCGCTTGTGCCTGATTTTACGCTTAAGTTAACGGTGATTGTGCCTAATTTTTCGCCTAAAGCCTTAGCCTCCTGATATTCCGCTTCAAGCTTGGCTTCCATAGCCTGATTTTTTTTGTTTAAAGCGTTCATATTGCCCTTGTTTGCTTCAACAGCAAGCTTTTTGGGGAAAAGGCAGTTTTTGGCATATCCGTCACTGGCGTTTATAACCTGACCCTTTTTACCTACGTTTTTAACATCTTCAAGTAATATTACCTTCATTATATATTTTCCTCCTTATTGATATATCTCATTTATTGCTTCGAAAAGTTGCTTTTCCGCTTCTTCAATTGTTTTCCCTTTAAGCTGACAGGCGGCTGCTTCAAAGTGACCTCCGCCCCCTAATTTCTCGGCAGCTAAGGAAACATTTATTTTACCCAAGGACCGCATGCTTATATTAATGAGGGAATTTATCTCCGCAAGAACAAAGGCGGCTTCTATTCCCGAAATTTTCAAAAGCTCATCGGCAGCTGCTGCGGCGGTTAAATAGGGGTTTTCACAGTCTCTTCCGCAAACTGCGACTGCCATATTTTCGTTTATTATTTTACAGCCACTTATTGTTTCAATACGGTCAAAATATGCCTTTTTGCTTTCCTTAAACAAAAGCTTTACACGAATTGTGTCGGCTCCCTGTTTTTTAAGAAATGATGCGGCTTCAAAGGTCTGAATACCTGTTTTGACTGTGAAAAACTTAGTGTCGAGCATAATTCCCGAAAGAAGAGCATCAGCCTCTAAGGGCTTAAGCCTTATTTTTGCGCTCATATACATAAACATTTCGCAAATCAGTTCACAGGTAGACGAGGCTTTCGGCTCAAGGTATGACAGAACATAGCCTGTTATTGCGTTCGGAGCCTTGCGGTGATGGTCGAAAATTACATATTTGCCCGCCTTTTTTATAAGGCTGTCTGTTTCGCACTGAGCCGCCAAGTGGCAGTCGCAAATTATTAGAAGTGTTCTCTCCTTTATATAGTTTTCCGCTTCATCGGGCTTTATAAGCTTGTCCTTATACTCCTTGTCCTCCTTTATTCTGTCATAAAGGGGCGAAACAGAGGAAGAAACCTCGCCCAAAACAATGTTGAAGGGTCGGTTCAGAGTTTTGGCAATTCTGCAAAGCCCTATGCATGAGCCTAAGGCATCGAAATCGGCGTTTTTATGCCCCATAACAATTACGTTTGTACACTCTGTTATAAGGTCTGCAAGGGCATAGGCTTTAGCCCTTGCCCGAACTCTTGAATTATGCCCCGAGCTCTGAGAACCGCCGCCGAAAAACTCATGTTCCTCATTATCCTTTATAATCGCCTGGTCTCCCCCTCGGCTTAAAGCCAAATCAACAGCCGCTTTGGCGAAATCAAGAGACTCTATCAGGGTTTTGCCGTTTATGCCTACACCTATTGAAAGGGTCAGACAGGTGTTGTCTCCGCAGTCAATCTGCTTTATGCCCTCTAATATTGAAAACTTCCCCTTGCGGCATTTTTCCAAGCCTTCACCGGTCAGAAAGAACATATATTTGTCGCTTTCAAAACGGCGGACTATACCGCCTATGCTTCTGAAAAAGTCGGAGATTTTGTTGTCCGTAATAACCCTTATAACCCCCTGACGCTTTTCAGCCACGTTTTCAAGGGCTTCACCGAAGTTATCTATAAAAATAAGCCCTACGGCAATATTTACGGGAGCCTGTGAAAAACAGCACTTATCCATAAAAAGGCTTAAGCCCTTGTCGGTTTTTACGGATGTAAAAATATAAGGGTCGCCTTTTATTTTAACAAGCTGCTTTTCCTTAACAGGGTCGAAATCGGGAAAAACTTCTTTAATGTTTTTGCCCTTAATTTCGGCTTTAAAGGAAAGTGTCTTTTCGAACAAGCTGTTATATTCGGTTATATTTAGGTTTTCGTCAAGCTCGACCCATAAAAAGGGAAGTGAGTTAAAATCCATATTTACCGCCTGCCTTTATTAGGAAAACGCCTGTGATCAGTGTTTTCTTAAATCATATATATCATA
>JAJBVU010000113.1 GCA_020859645.1 Eubacterium sp.
CGTCTACATAGTCCAAATGATTCACTCCGAAAATGCCCTTTATATATATTTATTAATGCAATATCTTTTTATGAACGCAAAAAGAGACTGCCGTCAGCCTTAAACTGAAACAGTCTCTTATATAAATTCTTAATTAAACAAGCTCAAGAATTACTTCTTCAGCTCCGTCGCCTTTACGTGCGCCGAGCTTAATAATTCTTGTATAACCGCCGTTTCTGTCGGCATATTTAGGTCCGATTTCGTTGAAAAGCTTTGCAGCCATATCAACAGACTTTGTGTTGCTTCTGACCTTTCTGCCGTTAGCGGGCTTTTCTGTAACGGGATAGAGATAAGCAAGTATCTTTCTTCTTGCATTAAGTCTTGAAGGCTTATCCTTCTCGATTTCCTTAGTTACTTCTTCGAAAACAGTAACCTTCTTACCGTTTACAACCTCTTTAACTCTCTTGCCTGAAGCGTCCTTCTTAGCAACCTTAGTTGTTACTTCAACCTTATCGAAGTTGCTGTATTCCTTCTTAGCAATAGTAATGAGCTTTTCGGCGATTTTCTTAACTTCTTTAGCCTTACACTCAGTTGTCTTTATTTTTCCGTGATATAACAGGTTAGTAACCTGATTACGTAAAAGAGCTTTACGCTGGCTTGATGTACGTCCAAGTTTTCTATATCCGGCCATTTTCTGAACCTCCTTAAAAAATATCTTTAGTCCTCACCGGGGCTAAGGGAAAGTCCCAGCTCGGCAAGCTTATTAAGCACTTCTTCCAAAGACTTGCGTCCGAGGTTTCGTACTTTCATCATATCTTCCTCTGTTTTTTTGGCAAGGTCGTCAACAGTGTTTATACCCGCCCTCTTAAGACAGTTATAAGACCTGACGGTAAGGTCAAGCTCCTCAATGGTAAGCTCCAGAACCTTCTCCTTCTTGCCCTCTTCCTTCTCAACAAGAATTTCTGTGTTCTTTGCATTATCTGAAAGGTCAATAAACAGATTAAGATGTTCGCTCAAAATTTTAGCTCCCAGGCTGACAGCGTCATCGGGGGTAATTGTGCCGTTTGTCCAAACCTCAAGGGTCAGCTTATCATAGTCGGTAACCTGCCCTACACGGGTATCATCTACGGCAAAATTAACTCTTGTAACGGGAGTATAGAGCGCATCAACGGGAATTATCCTAATAGACTGTTCGGACTTTTTATTTTTAGTTGCTTCCACATAGCCACGGCCCTTTGTTATAGTAAGCTCAATGAAGAGCTTGCTGTCTGCGCCGCCGCTTAAGGTAGCAATATGCAGGTCGGGATTAACAATTTCCACATCTTGATCTACCTTAATATCTCCTGCTTTGATTTCTCCCTCACCCACAAAATCGATATATGCAATTTTAGGCTCCGGACTGTCGCTTGTATTCTTTACAGCCAAATTCTTAAGGTTAAGAATAATTTCGGTAACGTCCTCCTTAACCCCGGGAATTGTGGAAAACTCATGAAGAACATTGTCAAACTTAACACTGCTGACAGCTGCGCCGGGCAGTGAAGAAAGCAAAATTCTTCTTAAAGAATTGCCAAGTGTAATACCATAGCCTCTCTCCAACGGCTCAACAACAAATCTGCCGTATTTGCCGTCGGGAGAAATTTCAGCTATATCAATGCGAGGCTTTTCAAATTCAAACATATGACGAACCTCCTTAAAAAAATGTAATGAAGAAAATTATTACTTAGAATACAACTCGACAATAAGAGTCTCGTTAATGGGGAAGTCAAGCTGCTCTCTTTCGGGAAGTGCAGCAACCTTACCGGAAAGGCTGTCTCTGTCTGCCTCAAGCCATGCAGGAACTATTCTTGAATGAGTTGAGTCGAGAACAAGCTGAAATCTTGTAAGATTTTTCTTGCTTTCTTTAACGGCTACAACGTCTCCTACCTTAAGCTGAATTGAAGGAATATTAGCCTTCTTGCCGTTTACCGTAATAAGGTTGTGACGGACGATCTGTCTTGCTTCACGTCTTGTTCTGCCTAAGCCCAAACGATAAACTACGTTGTCAAGACGAAGCTCTAAAAGCTTAAGAAGGTTTTCACCTGTGATACCCTGCATTTTATCAGCCTTGTCATAGTAAATTCTGAAAGGTCTTTCAAGAACACCGTATATAAATTTAAGCTTCTGCTTTTCCTTTAACTGAACACCGTATTCGGAAAGCTTACGCATATTTCTTTTACGTTTGCCAAGCTTCTTAGTTGAACCGAGGTAGCTTGGTTCAATGCCGAGATAACGGCATCTTTTAACAATAGGGCCTCTTTCTCTAGCCATCTTATAATTACCTCCTTATTAAACTCTTCTGCGCTTAGGCGGTCTGCATCCGTTATGGGGAACGGGAGTTACATCCTTAATAAGTGTAACCGAAAGGTCGCATGCCTGAAGCGCTCTGATAGCTGCTTCTCTTCCCGAACCGGGACCCTTTACGAAAACCTCAACTGTCTTAAGACCGTAGTCCTTAGCAGCCTTAGCAGCCTTCTCAGCAGCCATCTGTGCAGCGTAGGGAGTAGACTTTCTTGAACCTCTGAAGCCCAGCTCGCCTGCTGAAGCCCATGAAAGAGCGTTGCCTGCGGCATCTGTTATGGTAACGATTGTATTATTAAAGCTTGACTGGATATGCACCTGTCCACGCTCAACAAATTTCTTGTCACGGCGGCGGCGAACTGTCCTTTTAGCTGTTTTCTTAGCCATTTTTCAAAACCTCCTAAAGATTATTTCTTCTTGTTAGCAACAGTACGCTTGGGACCCTTGCGTGTTCTCGCATTTGTCTTAGTTTTCTGTCCTCTAACGGGAAGTCCTCTTCTGTGACGAATACCTCTGTAGCAGCCTATTTCAGTAAGTCTCTTAATGTTAAGAGCGATCTGACGGCGAAGGTCACCTTCTACATGATGTTCTTCGTCTTTAGCTATAACGTCGGAAATTCTTGCTACCTCGTCATCAGACAAGTCCCTAACTCTTGTGTCGGGGTTTACGTCTGCGGCAGCCAATATTTTATTGCTTCTTGAACGGCCTATTCCGTAAATGTAGGTAAGACCGATTTCAACTCTTTTTTCTCTTGGTAAATCAACACCCGCTATACGAGCCATTAATTCGCACCTCCTGTTTAATTTAAAACAACTTATACCTTTTTTAAGGTTTTCAAAATTCGGGTCTTCGGGGGTACTGCCCCCTTTTAACCATAATAACTAAAAATTTTTGGCTTTATAAATCAGCCCTGCTTCTGCTTATGCTTGGGGTTTGAACAGATTACTCTTACAGAGCCTTTTCTTCTTATGATTCTGCACTTTTCACACATGGGCTTAACTGATGGTCTTACCTTCATTTAAATCACTCCTTCAATTATTTATTTCTCCAGGTAATCCTGCCTTTAGTTAAATCATAAGGTGACATCTCCACTTTAACCTTATCTCCGGGTATGATCCTTATATAATTCATCCTGAGTTTACCTGAAATATGAGCAGTAATGGTGAGCTTGTTTTCAAGCTCAACAAGAAACATAGCGTTGGGCAGCTTTTCGATTACCGTTCCGCTAAGCTCCAGCAAATCACTCTTTGACAAGGCTAACACCTCCTATTAACCAAACTTTCCTGCCTACTGATCTAATCCCAATCTTTTAAGAGCCTTCCTTAAGTCAGCGTCAAGAAGGTATTCCTCCTTCTCAAGCTTTTCTTTTACGTCAAGGTCAACCCTGTTAATTCTCTGAACGTGAATTTGCTTCTTTTTCTTGGGCTTTTCAAGCCTTCGGCACTTTCCGTCCGCAAGAAGAAGATATTCACCCTCTATACCGACTACGAGAAAGGCTTTGCCCTTATCTCTGCCGTTTTTTGAATAAACTGCCTGACCTAAACTATACACTTAAATCATCTCCTAAAAAAGATTAAGAAATCTTTTCGAGCTCTTTTATTATTTCAGCGGAAACTTCGTCTATAGCTCTGTTTCCGTCAATTTTAAGAACAATTCCGCTTTTATCATAAAAATCGATTACGGGAGCAGTCTGAGAATGGAAAACATCCAACCTGTGTTTAACGGTTTCGCTGTTGTCATCACTTCTCTGAATAAGCGCTCCTCCGCAGCTGTCGCAAACGCCCTCGGCTTTGGGGGGATTAAACTTAACGTGATACATCGCTCCGCAGCCTTGACAGCTTCTTCTGCCTGACATTCTTTCGATTATAGCCTCATCGGGAACATCTATAACAACTACCTTGTCAAGCTCCCCTACTATAGCCGAAAGCCCCTCAGCCTGACTTACGTTTCGGGGATAACCGTCAAGGATATAACCCTTTTCGCAGTCAGCCTGAGTGATTCTCTGCTTTAAAAGCTCAGAAACTATTTCATCAGACACAAGACCGCCGCTTTCCATAATGGATTTAAGCTTAAGCCCCAAAGGAGTTTCCGCTTTAACCTGTTCTCTCAATAAGTCGCCCGTTGATATGTGTGCAATATCGAAACGTTTTGACAATACCTTAGCCTGTGTTCCTTTGCCCGCACCGGGGCAGCCTATAAGAATAAGCTTCATAAAAATCTCCTCCTTTGCGGCAGAAGCTTTCTTCAGCGAAAGCAAGATCTGCTCTGATTACGTTTAATTATATTTATGATAAAAAGCCTTTATAATTTCTCATTACAAGCTGTGCTTCAAGTGACTTAATAAGCTCAAGAGCAACGCCTGAAACGATAAGCAGTGTTGTACCACCGAAGGATACATTAATCTTGAATACCCACTGCATAACGATAGGCGCAAGAGCGATTACTGCATAGAAGCAGGCACCTATAAGAGACATTCTGTCTACGATACCCTGAATATAGTCTGCTGTGGGCTTGCCGGGTCTTACACCGGGAACAAGACCGCCGTTCTTCTTCATATTGTCTGCAACCTCAACCGAGTTGAATGCAAAGGAAGTATAGAAGAAAGTAAAGCAGAATATAAGGATAATATAAAGTATACAGCCCACAGGAGCATGAATTTGAAGTATGCTCACAATCTTGGCAAGAACCTGATTAGTGGGGAAAAACTGATATATTGTCTGAGGGAACTGCAGAAGTGAAATAGCAAAGATGATTGCCATAACACCTGCAATATTTACTTTAATGGGGATATATGAGCTTTGACCGCCCACATAGCGTCTGCCCACCATTTTCTTAGTATACTGAACGGGTATTCTTCTTTCGCCGTCCTGAACAAGAACAACAAATGTTACAAGTGCAAGGAAAACCACAAGAAGAAGAATAATTGTTACCCATGCCATAATACCCTGACCGTAAACGTAGTTGTAAAGGGTCAAACACGCATTGTCAAGCTTATCCAGAATGTTGGCAAAGATAATAAAGGAAGAACCGTTGCCTATGCCTGCTTCTGTTAAAAGCTCGCCTAACCACATAACAAAAATTGTACCCGTAACCATTGTTACCAAAGCTACGAAATAAACAAAGATGTTCTGCTGAAGGAACAGATTATGAACTGAATAAATCTGTCCGCAGCCCTGAAGAACAGCCAAGCCTAAAGCAAGGTATCTGGTCCATCTGTTTATTTTCTTTCTGCCCTCTTCGCCCTCTTCTTTGTTAATCTGCTCTAATTTGGGTATAGCAACTGTTAAAAGCTGCATAATGATGGACGCTGTGATGTAGGGTCCGATACCCATAGCAAATATGGTGCCGTAGCTTCCGCCGGCGATATAAGAATAAAGAGTAGAGCTTACGTCTGCGTCTGCAAGAGCGGAGACGTCAATACCGGGAACGGGAATATATGTGCCGAAACGAATTATCAGAAGAACAACCAGCATATAGAATATCTTCATTCTGATTTCTTTGACTTTAAATGCGTTTTTAAGTGTATTAAACATTATTTAATCACCTCGGCATTTCCCCCTGCAGCTTCGATTTTTTCTTTCGCAGATGCGCTGTAGAAATTAACCTTTACATTAAGCTTCTTTGTCAGCTCACCGTTTCCCAAAATCTTTACGCCGTCTTTGGGATGACTTACAAGTCCTTTAGACTGTAAGGCAGCAATATCAACAACAGCTCCGTCATCAAATACTTCATTAAGAAGAGATACGTTAAGAGCTACGATGTCTTTAGTGTTAATACACTTAAAGCCCCTCTTGGGTATTCTTCTGTAAAGAGGCATCTGACCGCCTTCGAAGCCCGGTCTTACACCGCCGCCCGAACGAGCCTTCTGACCTTTGTGACCCTTGCCGGCTGTTTTGCCGTTGCCTGAGCCATGACCTCTGCCTCTTCTGAAATTGTCTGTATTTGAACCTGAAGCGGGTTTCAATTCACCTAACTTCATTAAAATACACCTCCTTCTTTATTAGCCTTCTGTTACCTTCAAAAGATAAGATACCTGCTTAATCATACCTCTGACTGCAGCGTTGTCTTCAAACTCGTTTGTAGCGTGCATCTTTTTAAGACCGAGCGCTTCAACAGTCTTTCTGTGTTTGGGAATTGCGCCGATAGGTGATTTTACAAGTTCAACTTTAATCTTCATTTTAAAATCCTCCTTAGCCCAAAATTTCCTCTACGGTTTTGCCTCTGAGTCTTGCAACTGTCTCGGGAGTAGTAGCTGACTTAAGACCTTCAATAACAGCGTTGCAAACGTTCTGCTTATTGTTTGAGCCCAAAGACTTTGTTCTTACGTTCTTAATTCCCGCAAGCTCCATAACCGCACGTGCAGGACCGCCTGCGATGATACCTGTACCCTGAGGAGCAGGCTTTATAAGAACCTTGGCTCCGCCGAAGGTTGCCAAAACTTCATGATAAAGGCTGTCGTCTTCATTTCTTTCGATATAGATGAGGTGCTTCATAGCGTCCTCTTTTCCCTTTCTTATAGCTTCGGGAATTTCCTTTGCCTTGCCTAAGCCTACGCCGACGTGACCCTGTTCGTCACCTACAACCATAAGAGCCGTAAATCTCATATTACGTCCGCCCTTAACAGTCTTTGTAACTCTCTTAATTGTTACAAGTGTGTCCTTGAGGTCAAGCGCAGCTGCGTCAATTTTCTTATTCAAAACTTTCCCTCCTCATCAGAACTTTAAGCCTGCTTCTCTTGCGGCGTCTGCCAGAGCCTTGATTTTTCCGTGATAGATAAAACCGCCTCTGTCGAAAACAACTGTGTCGATGCCCTTGTCAAGAGCCTTCTTAGCAACAGCTGTTCCCACTGCCTTAGCTGCTTCAACATCGTTTGTATGAGCAAGAGATGTTTTAATCTCTGCTTCCATAGTAGAAGCTGCAACAAGAGTGTTTCCTACTGTGTCGTCTATAATCTGTGCATAAATATGCATATTAGATCTGAATACTGCAAGTCTGGGAGTTTCGGGCGTTCCTGAAATTTTATTACGGATTCTCTGGTGCCTTTTAACCCTTGCAGTTTTACGATTCTGCTTGGAAATCATAAAATTTCACTCCTTTATAAAATATTCTCTTAATGATTATTTACCTGCTTTGCCGACCTTGCGTCTGATATATTCATAATCATACTTAATGCCCTTGCCCTTATAAGGTTCGGGAGGACGCTTTGTTCTGATTTCGGCTGCATACTGACCGACCTTTTCTTTATCGATGCCCTCAACAGTAATCTTGTTGGAGCCGTCTAAAGTAGTGGTTATACCCTCGGGGTCAATCATTTCAACAGGATGAGAATATCCCAAAGTGAGAGTAAGCTTGTTTCCCGACTTAGCAGCTCTGTAGCCTACGCCGTTAATTTCGAGAACCTTCTTATAGCCTTCAGTAACGCCTACAACCATATTGTGGATGAGGGTTCTTGTAAGACCGTGAAGAGATTTATATTTCTTAAGATCGTTGGGTCTTTCAACAACAATCTGACCTGCTTCAACCTTTATAGCCATATCTGCCTGAAATGTTCTGGTAAGAGTACCCTTGGGGCCCTTTACTGTAAGAACATTGCCTTCGTCAAGCTTTACCTCAACCCCTGCAGGAATGACTACCGGAAGCTTTCCTATTCTTGACATTTATTCGCACCTCCTGCTTACCATACATAGGCGATTACTTCGCCGCCCACGCCGAGCTTTCTGGCTTCTTTATCAGTTATAACGCCTTTGTTTGTAGAAACAATGGCAATTCCCAAACCGTTTAAAACTCTTGGGAGCTTGTCGGCGGGAGCATATATTCTAAGGCCCGGCTTAGAAATACGCTTAATGCCTGAGATAACCTTTTCGTTTTTGTCAACGCCGTATTTAAGAGTAATCTTCATAGTCTTTTTAACGCCGTCTTCAATAACTTCATAACCTTTTATATAACCTTCGTTAGTAAGAATGTCGGCAATAGCCATTTTAATCTTAGAAGAAGGTACGTCTACCGTATTGCGCTTTGCAGTATTTGCATTTCTTATTCTTGTAAGCATATCTGCGATAGGATCGCTCATTGACATCTAAAAAACCTCCTTTAAAAATTATTACCAGCTTGCCTTTTTAACTCCGGGAATCTGACCCTTATAAGCCAGCTCACGGAAGCAGATACGGCAGATACCGAATTTACGAAGAACTGAGTGAGGTCTTCCGCAAATTCTGCATCTTGTATAGCTCTGAGATGAAAAACGAGCCTTGCGAGCCTGCTTTAATTTCAGTGATGTTTTAGCCATTATGTTTCCCTCCCAATCACTTTCTGAACGGCATACCGAAAAGTCTTAAAAGCTCTCTTGCTTCCTCATCGGTTCTAGCCGTTGTAACAAAAACTATATCCATACCTCTGATTTTATCGATCTTATCATATTCAATCTCGGGGAACATAATCTGTTCTTTAAGGCCTAAGGTATAGTTTCCTCTGCCGTCGAAGCTGTCAGCGCTTACGCCTCTGAAGTCTCTTACACGGGGAAGAGAAATGTTTATAAGTCTGTTGGCAAAGCTGTACATCTTGTCGCCTCTTAATGTAACCTTGCAGCCGATAGGAACGCCTGCACGAAGCTTGAAGTTAGCGATAGACTTTCTTGCCTTAGTAATGATAGGCTTCTGACCGGAGATCTTCTCCATATCACCACAGGCATTGTCAACAACCTTTGCGTTTTCCTTACCTTCGCCTACGCCCATATTGATGACGATTTTCTCAATCTTAGGGCACTGTAATTTATTTTTATATGAAAACTTCTGCATCATAGCGTCAACTATCTGAGTTTCATAATATTGCTTCAGTTCATTCACTTAAACTGCCTCCCTTCGATTAATCGATTTCTTCACCGCTGGGTCTTGCAATTCTTGTCTTAACAGTCTTGTTCTTGCCGTCCTCAACAACGGTTTCAACCTTATAGCCAAGTCTTACGCCCTTACCGTCTAAAAGATACATTACGTTGGATGCTGAGATAGGAGCTTCCTTCTCGATAATTCCGCCCTGAGTACCTCTGCCGGGTTTCTGGTGCTTAGTAACTTTATTAACGCCTTCTACAATAACCTTATTGTTTTTTCTGTCGCAAACCAAGATTTTGCCCTTGCTGCCCTTATCCTTGCCTGCAATAACAACAACCTTGTCGCCTCTTTTTAACTTCATTCCGCATGCCCTCCTTATAATACCTCGGGTGCAAGAGAAACAATCTTCATAAACTGCTTCTCACGAAGCTCCCTTGCAACGGGCCCGAAAATACGTGTACCTCTGGGGTTTTTGTCGTCTTTAATAATAACGGCTGCGTTTTCGTCAAACTTGATATAAGAGCCGTCGGGTCTGTGAGCGCCTTTCTTTGTTCTTACAACAACAGCCTTCACAACCTCGCCCTTTTTAACAACGCCGCCGGGTGTTGCGTCTTTAACGGTCGCAACTATAACGTCGCCGATATTTGCATATCTTCTGGTAGAACCGCCCATAACTCTGATGCACAAAATTTCCTTTGCGCCTGAGTTGTCAGCAACTACCAATCTGCTTTCTTGCTGAATCATAGCGTTATCTCCTTTCGAGTCGGATATAAAACCAATTTAAAGCCAAATTATTTAGCCTTTTCAACTATGCTCACAAGTCTCCATCTCTTGTCTTTAGAGAGAGGTCTTGTTTCCATAACCTTAACCTTGTCGCCTATCTTGCACTCGTTGTTTTCATCGTGTGCCTTAAGCTTATAGGTCTTTTTAACAATTTTATTATATAAAGGATGCTTTACATTATTTTCAATAGCAACAACAATGGTCTTATCCATCTTATCGCTTGTTACTTTACCTATTCTGACCTTGCGAAGATTTCTTTCCACTGATTTACCTCCTCTCAAGCCTTAGCCTTCTGTGTAAGAACAGTATTAATCCTTGCTATATTCTTTTTAACAAGACTTATTCTTGCAGTATTGTTAAGCTGGTTTGTAGCGTTCTGAAATCTGAGATTAAAAAGTTCTTTCTTGGCATCAACGAGAGCTGCGTTAAGCTCTTCAACTGTCTTGTCATTCAATTCTGCGAGATAATCTTTAATTTTCATTGTTTACCTCCAATTCCGCCTTGCTGACAATTTTACACTTAATGGGCAGCTTGTGGATACCGAGACGAAGAGCTTCTTTAGCTGTTTCTTCGCTTACACCCGCAATCTCAAACATAACTCTGCCGGGCTTAACAACTGCTACCCAATATTCGGTAGCGCCCTTTCCTGAACCCATTCTTACGCCTGCAGGCTTCTGAGTAACAGGCTTGTCGGGGAAAATCTTAATCCAAACCTGTCCGCCACGCTTAATATATCTTGTCATAGCAACTCTGGCTGCTTCGATCTGGTTGGACTTGATCCAAGCAGGCTCCATAGCAACAATACCGTATTCGCCGTAGCTGATTACGTTGCCTCTTGAAGCCTTTCCTCTCATACGGCCTCTGAACTGCTTACGTCTTTTAACTCTTTTAGGCATTAACATTATACAGCGCCTCCGTTCTTCTTAGGTGCGTTCTTCTTTTTGGGGAGAACCTCACCCTTATAAATCCAAACCTTAACTCCGATCTTGCCGTAGGTTGTGTTAGCTTCCGCAAAACCGTAGTCAATGTCAGCTCTCAATGTCTGAAGGGGAATAGTACCGTCATGATAAGTTTCGATTCTTGCCATTTCTGCTCCGCCAAGTCTGCCTGAACAGGTTGTTTTAATACCCTTAGCGCCGAATCTCATGCTCTTGTTCATAGCCTGCTTCATAGCACGTCTGAAGGTAACTCTGTTTTCAAGCTGCTTAGCGATGTCCTCAGCTACAAGCTGGCTGTCAAGCTCGGGTCTTTTGATTTCTTCGATGTTGACAACAACCTTCTTTGTTGTAAGCTTCTGAACGCTTGCAGTAAGCTTCTGAATATTTTCACCCTTAGCGCCGATTACGATACCGGGCTTAGAGGTGTAAACTGTTATTTTAACTCTGTCGCTGGTTCTTTCTATCTTAATATCCGCAATCTTGTAGTTAGGGTTCTGATTTTTGATAAATTTTCTGATTTTATTGTCCTCTACA
>JAJBVU010000143.1 GCA_020859645.1 Eubacterium sp.
ACAACCAAAAACTATTGAAAGGGGCTGTTATTATTATGGCTGTTGACCTTAAGGTCAAAAAAATAATTCTTACAATAGGCAGAGAATTCGGCAGCGGCGGCAGAAAAATAGGCTCGCTTATCTCTGCAAAGTTAGGTATACCCTTTTATGATAAAGACTTGCTTAACAGAGCAGCTGAGGACAGCGGAATTGACGCCGAGACCTTTGACAAAATGGACGAAAAACGCTGTACATCTCTCTTGTTTTCGTTTGTAAGAAGGCTTGAAAAATCAGGCAGCAGACCGGAACACGATGACACCGGTATTTTAAGTATGAATGAACGTCTTTATCTCATTCAAAAGCAGATTATAAAAAATATTGCAAAAGAAGGTTCCTGTATAATTATGGGAAGATGTTCAAATATTACCTTAAAAAAAGATCCTGATGCCGTTCATATTTTTATAAAGGCTAATCACGATTTTAAGGTTAAAAATATCAATGAGCTTAAAAAGCTTGAAAAAAATGCAGCTGAAAAGCTTATTAAAGAAACGGATAAGGAAAGAGCCGCATATTTTAAATATTATACCGGCGGCTTAAAGTGGGGTCAAAGCGAAAACTATAACTATATTATAGACAGCTCCGTTTTGGGTCTTGAGGGCACGGCAGATCTTATTTGCGACTTGGCTTTAAGAAAGCTTAATATACATAACTAAAATATACAATATAAGAGGTGTTTTATATGAAAAAGGTTAATTTGGCGGTTGTAGGCGCTACGGGTATGGTAGGCAGAACCTTTATTAAGGTTTTGGAGGAAAAGGATCTTCCCATTGAAAATATTTGGTTCTTCGCTTCAAAGCGTTCCGCAGGCAGCACAATAACATTTAAGGGTAAGGAATATACTGTTGAAGAACTGACGGAAGAGAGCTTCGACAGAGGCATTGACATTGCTCTCTTCTCAGCAGGGGGAAGCACAAGCGAAAGGTTTTCTCCTATTGCGGCTGAAAAAGGCTGTGTAGTTATCGATAATTCCTCCGCTTGGAGAATGGATCCCGAGGTTCCCCTTGTTGTTCCCGAAGTAAATCCCGAGGACGTAAAGTGGAACAAGGGCATTATTGCTAACCCCAACTGCTCCACAATTCAGGCTGTTGTGGCTTTAAAGCCCCTTGACGACGCCTTCGGAATTAAGAGAGTTGTCTATTCAACATATCAGGCTGTTTCAGGCGCAGGCAGAGCCGGATGGGAGGATTTGGAAAACGGTCTTAAGGGCGAAGAGCCTAAGAAGTTCCAACATCCTATCGCTAATAACTGCTTACCCCATATCGATGTATTTACTCCCGGCGGATACACAAAAGAAGAAATCAAAATGATCAACGAAACAAGAAAGATTTTGCATAAGCCCGATCTTCGTGTTACCGCAACCTGTGTAAGAGTTCCCGTATTCAACTCACACAGCGAATCAATCAATGTTGAGTTTGAAAAGCCAATTTCAGTAAAAGAGGTTGTTGACACACTTGCTCAGTCTGAAGGCATTATTATCGAAAACGATTTTATGCACGATGAATATCCTCTTGCTATTCAGGCAACAGGCACAGACGAGGTTTATGTAGGAAGAATCAGACGTGACAACTCAGTGGAAAACGGAATTAACATTTGGGTTGTTGCAGACAATATCAGAAAAGGCGCTGCTTCAAACGCAGTTCAAATCGCAGAATATATGATTAAAAACGATTTGGTTTAAGGAGGGATTTATATGTCGCTTTTTACCGGTGCAGGGGTTGCAATAGTTACCCCCTTTAAAGAGGATGGTTCAGTTAATTATGACGCTCTCGAAAGAATGATTGAATTTCAGATTGAAAACGAAACAGACGCTATTATTATCTGCGGAACAACAGGCGAAGCTTCAACTCTCACAGATGATGAGCAGATTGACACTATTTCTTGTGCTGTTAAAGCTGCCGCCAAAAGAGTTCCCGTAATTGCCGGAGCAGGGTCAAATGACACAAAGCACGGCTGCGAGCTTTGCAAGAGAAGCGAAAAAGTAGGCGCAGACGGTCTTTTAATTGTTACGCCTTATTACAACAAAACCACACAAAAAGGTCTTGTGGAATATTATAAGTCAATGGCAGGAAGTGTTAATATTCCCGTAATTATGTACAGCGTAGCAGGCAGAACAGGGCTTAATATTAACCCCGAAACAGTTTATAAGCTTTGCGACGTTGAAAACGTTGTGGCTATTAAAGAAGCTTCGGGCAACATCGGTCAGGTTGCGGAAATCGCAGCTCTCTGCGGCGACAGAATTGACATTTATTCAGGCAATGACGATCAAATTCTTCCTCTTCTTTCCTTAGGCGGAAAGGGCGTTATTTCAGTTTTGTCAAATGTTGCTCCCAAAAATACACACGATATGGTTATGAAGTTCCTGTCAGGTGACATTGAAGGTGCTAAGAAGCTTCAGCTTGAAGCAATCAATCTTATTAAAGCCCTGTTTATAGAGGTTAACCCCATTCCCGTTAAGGCAGCCCTTAATATGATGGGTATGGAAGCCGGAGGCTACAGAGCGCCTCTTGTTGAAATGACTGAGGAACATATTAAGGTTCTCGAAAATGCTATGAAGGGCTACGGTCTTATAAAATAATTAAGAAAAGGGCTTTTTCTCTCAGAAAGGAGATTGTTTTTTATGATGAAGGATATTGGCATGAGACGCCTTGAAACAGACAGACTTATTCTCAGAAAAATTACCCTTGACGACGGCTCCGCCATGCTTTCAAACTGGGCGTCTGACGAAAAAACAACCGCTTATTTGTCATGGTGCGCTCACAAAAGCCTTAAGGAGACAAGAGCCGTTATTCACAAGTGGGTTGAGGCTTACTCAAGACCTCTCGGCTATAACTGGGGTATACAAATTAAGGAAACGGGCGAGCTTATAGGCAACATTGAGGTTGTTTCCAAAAATGCCGGTCAGCAGCTGTGTCAGGTTGCTTTCTGTATAGGCTCAAAATGGTGGAACAACGGCTATGCCACAGAAGCCCTTAAAGAGGTTTTAAACTTTCTTCTTAACAAGGTAGGCTTCTATGTGGTTGAAGCCCAGTATCTGGCTGAAAACCCCGCTGCCGGAAAGGTTCTTATGAAAGCCGGAATGATTAAAGACGGTGTTATGAGAAAAAGATATATGGGCAAAAGCGAGCCTATGGAGCTTGTTATGATAAGATACAGCATTATTAAATCGGAGCTTTTCTAAAAGAGGTAATTACTTATGACAAAAATTATAATGCACGGATATAACGGACATATGGGCAGAGTTATCTGCGATATAGTTTCAAAGGATAAGGACTGTGAAATTGCAGCCGGGGTTGACGTTGTAGAAAGCAATGCGCCTTTCCCAACTTTTACCGACATTAACCTTTGCAATATTGACGCCGATGTTATAATCGACTTTTCCACTGCTTCCGCTGTAGACAGCGTTGTTAAATATGCTGTTAAGAAAAATATTGCCGCTGTTATTTGCACAACGGGCTTAAGTGATGAAACTCTTTCACTCATTAACGAGGCTTCTGCCGAAATACCTCTTTTCAGATCCGCAAATATGAGCATAGGCATAAACCTTATTTGTTCTATTTTAAAGAAATATGCTCCTATTTTGGATGAAGCGGGTTTTGATATTGAAATTTTGGAAAAGCATCATAATCTTAAGCTTGACGCACCCAGCGGAACAGCTATTTTGCTTGCAGACAGCATAAACGAAAGTATGGGGGGTAAATTCGATTATGTCTATGACAGAAGCAATGTAAGAAAACAGCGTAACCGCAGCGAAATAGGCATTTCAGCTATGAGAGGCGGAACAATCGTAGGGGAACACTCTGTTATGTTTGCCGGAAGAAATGAAGTTATAGAGATAAACCATTCTGCACAGTCTAAAGAGGTTTTTGCAGTAGGCGCAGTTAAGGCAGCTAAATTTTCAGCCGGTAAAGCGCCCGGTCTTTATGATATGCAGGATGTTATGAAGGACAGCTTACAATAAAGTTTTACCACTTTACAATCGGGCAAAAAAGCTTTATACTGTTTATGAAGGATGTGAATTTTTATGAAGATGGAAAAAATCAGCGACACCCAAATTAAATTTATACTCACAAAATCCGATTTAATAAGCAGAAACCTTAGTTTAACCGACCTTGCTCACCAAAATGAAAAAACATCACAACTTTTTAAGGAAATGTTAGACAAGGCTGTTAAAAATTTTAACCTAAAGCCCGAAGCTAATCCATTTATGATAGAAGCTATGCCTATGAATGACGGAATAATGATTCTTATTTCAAAGGTTGACAGTGACAAGTCCTTAAACAGCGGTTTTGACTTTTTGCCCGAAACACTTAAAAGCGGCAGATTTAGGCAGGGTTCTTTTTTGGATTTAAAGGAAGAGTCTGCTCCATACATAAGCCGAAAGGACGCTAAATACAGCGTTTTTGCTTTTAAATCTATGGACACAGCCACTATTGCAGCAAAGAGAGTAAACTCCGGCTTTGAGGGTGAAAGCTCACTGTTTAAGCTTAAAGACAGCTTTTATATTTTAATTAAAAGAAGAAAGCACAAAAATGAGCTTCAGACAGATTTTTTGGAAACAGCCCTTTCTGAATACGGCAGAAAACAGACATCTAACTCCGTTTCGGCAGCCTACATAAAAGAGCATGGCGAGGTTATTATAGCAGACAGAGCAATTAACATATTATCCGAGATTTTTTAAGACATTTCTAATACGCACTAAACGAAGGAGAACGGTAAAATGATTAACTTATTTTATTTTTTAAACGGAAGCCTTGCAGATGCGGCTGAAGCGGTAAGCGAAACTACCACTGCTGCAGCCAAAAGCAGCGGTTTTCACCTTTCGGGGATGGACATAACTTTAATTTTAATTGTGGTTTTGGCAGCTGCTGTTGTTGGGCTTTTCTTTTTAAGCCGCTGGGCTTCAAATAAATATGATACTCAGCAGACACAAATCAATAAAATGAAACAGCAGGTAACAATCTATGTTATAAGTAAAAAGCATGACAAGCCTTCTAACGTAAACCTGCCGAAGGTTGTTATGGAACAGATGCCTAAGCTCGGCAAGCAGATGAAAATGTATTTTGTTCAGGCGAAGATTGGTCCTCAGATTGTTACTCTTATTACGGAAAAGAATGTTTATAATGCTATTCCCGTAAAGAAAAACGTTAAGGCTGAAATTGCCGGTCTTTATATAGTTTCTATAGCCGGTCTTAAGTCAGCTGAGGAAATGAAGAAGGAACAGAAAGCCAAAAAGCAGGCAGCCAAGGCAAGAGAAAAGGCTGAAAAAGCCGCTGATAAGAAAAAGAAATGATAACAAAAAACACCGTCAGAAAATTTTCTTTCGGTGTTTTTCTTTTTAATGTATATTTTTTACTTTTGTGTTAATAATATTAATATAAGCGAGTTGAAAAAGACTTTTCGGTTTGCTTATATTAAACCGGCAGCTTCCCCCGGTATGCCGGTTTTGGGAAACGGTGACTAATCAGCGTTTCCTTATTACATATCTTAAACCCTCCGCAAAGCCGCCGTTGTCGCAGTCAAGCTCAGTGACATAGTCGGCTTTTTGTTTGCACTCTTCTATTGCGTTGGCTACGGCTATGCCGAAGCCTGCAGCTTCTATCATTTCAATGTCGTTTTCATTGTCGCCTATTGCCGCAAAGTCAGACAGAGGCTCACCTAATATTTCCGCAAGCTCTTTTATTGCGGTACCCTTGCTTTTGCCCTTAGCCGCAAATTCAAAAAGATCTACAGATGAAAAGTAGGTTTCGGCATTTATGTCCTTGCCCAGTTTTTCAATAACCTCTTCGTATGCTTTGTAAAGGTCATTGTGATCTCCTATCATAATTATTTTTTGAATGTCCCCTGTCATAACATCTCTTAAATCGTCTGCCTGATTTAAAATCAGCGATGAATTAAAAGCATATCTCTTTGTAACAGCCGTTATGTTTTGGGTATAGAGCCTGCTGTCTGCATAACACAGTGTATTGGGCACTCTTTTGCATACTATTTCCGCTACATTTCTTGCAGTTTCACCGTCTAAGAGATTTTCCGTAAGAACCTTTTTGCTCTTTGCTTCATAAATTCGGCATCCGTTATAGGCAATTATATAGTTGCCTTCATAGTCAAGACCTAACTTTTCCGCAAAAATATCCAGAGACATATTTGATCTTCCGCTTGAAATAATCACGTTTATGCCTGCTTCTCTTGCTTCTTTAATTGCTTCTATATTTTCTTTGGGAATGCTTTTATCCACTCTTAAAAAAGTACTGTCTAAATCGGTAACAAAATATTTAATCATATTGCTCCTCTCTGTTTAGTGTGAGGCGATCGCCCTGTCAACCGCATCCATTTCTTCCTTAGATAGTCTGTATCTTGAATCCTTTTCGTCGCCTTTACCCTTTCTCACCGGCTTAAGATAGGTAAAGCTGCCCTGTCTTGTATAAATTCCCGTAATTACAAATCCGCTGTAGGTGTTGTCCAAAAGTGCTATTGAAAATGACATATCTCCGCCGATTTCAGGAAAGGGATTGTATCTCACAACTCCAACCCTCTGAATTATATATGTGAGCCTTTCTTCAACCTCACTCATTTTAGCCAAAATTTCCTGCTCCTGCTTATCAACTGTTCTGCTCTGCTTAATAAAGTCCACAAACATTTTTTCCAAATTAAGCCCTGCAAAGTCCGACCCCATAAACTCTTCTACTTCATCGGCTATTTTTCCCTGTCTTGAGGTCAGGCAAATATTCCAAATAAACAAAATAAGACACACTGCCGCCAAAACCCCAAAAGCTATCAGTACAGCCATAGGGTTTGCCGCAAGACTTAAAACATATTCTTCCATCAGTTATTATCCTCCGTTACGGCGGCATTTTTAATTAGCCCCAAAAAGCCGTCAATTTCATCATCTGAATAGAATTCAAAAACTACCTTTTTAATTTTTCCGCTGTCCTTAACCTTCACCTTTGAGCCTACGATAGCGGAAATCTGCTTTTCAAAATAATCGTAGCGGTGAATATCAGGCTTATTAGCTTGTTCTTCTTTGTTCTCACCACTGTCATTTGGATTTTGCAAAGCCTTGTTTACAAGCTTTTCCGTTTGTCTTACCGACAAACCTTCCTTAACCACCATTTCCGCTAGCTTTCTTTGAGCCTCGTTGTTTTCTATGCCCAAAAGAGCCTTGCAGTGGCCAACTGTCAGTGTTCCGTCCTTAAGCATATTCAAAACAGCCTCGTCAAGTTTTAAAAGACGCATTGAATTGGCAACAGAGGATCTGCTCTTGCCCACTTTTTTGGCTATGTCCTCTTGAGATAAAGAAAATTCTTCGTTAAATCTTTTATATGTAGCTGCTTCGTCTACGGGGTTTAAGTCCTCTCTTTGAATATTTTCGATTAAAGCAGTCTGAAGTGCTTCCAACTCGCTGTATTCTCTGACAATAACAGGCACCTTTTGAAGTCCTGCAATTCTTGCGGCTCTGTATCTTCTCTCACCGGCAACTATTTCATAAAACTCGCCTATTTTGGTCACTATCAAAGGCTGAATAATGCCCACCTCTTTAATGCTAACTGCAAGTTCATCTATGCTTTCATTGTAAAACTTTTTTCTTGGCTGTGTTCTATTAGGCTGAATTTTCATTATGTCAACCTCAACAACACTGCCCTCCGGTCTGTTTATTTGTTCTTCGTCGTCGCTTCCCGTATCTATTAATGCACTTAAGCCTCTTGGGTTAAAACCTCTGCCTAAGCCGTGCTTAAATTCTGCCATTATTAAACACCCCTTTTCAAAATTTCTTCCGCAAGTCTTTCATATGCCAATGCACCCTTTGAATTTTTATCATATATATTTATGGGTACTCCGTGGCTTGGCGCTTCACTGAGCCTTATGTTTCTGGGTATAATCGTCTTAAGTGATTCTTTATCCAAAACGTTTTTAACCTCGTCTACAACCTGAGCCGACAGATTTGTTCTTGAATCATACATTGTAAATATAACCCCTTCAACCTTAAGCTCTTTGTTAAGTTTTTTCTTTACAAGACTTATTGTGTATAACAGGTCTGTCAAGCCCTCCATAGCATAATATTCGCACTGCAATGGCACCAGTACGCCGTCAGCCGCTGTCAAAGCATTAAGTGTCAAAATATTAAGAGACGGCGGACAGTCAATAATTATGTAGTCATAATTGATTTTAAGCTCATCAAGTATATCCTTAAGCAGATATTCCTTTCTTGAAAAATTTATAAGCTCAATTTCAGCTCCGGCAAGCTCTCTGTTTGCCGGAAGAATGTCTATATTATCAATACATTCTGCTTTTATAACTGTTTCATCAAAGCTTGATTCCCCTGTTAAAAGTGTATAGTAAGAGCTTTTAATATCCGTTTTTTCTATTCCATAGCCGCTGGTAGAGTTGCCCTGAGGGTCTGAGTCTATAATCAGAACCTTTTTGCCTGCTTCGGCTAAATATGCAGCTAAGTTTATAACAGTGGTGGTTTTGCCTACGCCGCCCTTTTGATTAGCCAAAGCATAAATCTTTGCCATAAAAATTACATTCCTTTCTTTTCACTGCCAATTAATATTTTATTATCTTTTTCTTTAGTCCTCGAAACAGTTCAGCCTCAAATCCGCCAAATATCTGCTTCGCATATATTTGACGGATTATTGGCGTTCCGCCCGTGTCATATTCAAAATCTAATCATTTGTATGCAAGCATACAATGCTCAGCTTTTGCTATTCCACGGCTGAACTGTTGCTGAATGTTCCACGTGGAACATTATTCCACACCGTAAAGCTTTCTGTATTCAATCATCTTATCAAGATATTCGTTGTCTACAGGCAGTTTGCCCTCTTTAATAGCTTCGATAATATCCACAACAGAAGCTATATTATAAACATTAATTCCGAACTCATCCTTAACCTCCTGAATTGCGGATTTATCGCCAACCTTGCCCTTTTCCATTCTGTCAATGGAAATAACAACGCCCATAATATCAACTTTAGCTATATCGTTGATAATGGAAAGACTTTCCCTTACAGCTGTTCCGGCAGTTATAACATCTTCTATAATAAGAACCTTGTCGCCGTCTTTAAGCTGATGACCTACAATAACTCCCCCTTCGCCGTGATCCTTGGCTTCTTTTCTGTTAAAGCAGTAGTCGACATTAATGCCCTTCTTAGCAAGTGCAATAGCAGTGGCAACGCAAAGAGGAATACCCTTGTAAGCCGGTCCGTAAAGTACATCGGGCTTAACTCCTGCTTCAATAATACAGTCTGAATAAAACTCGCCAAGCTTTGCAATTTGCTCTCCTGTTTTATAATTTCCCGTATTCACGAAATAAGGTGCTTTTCTTCCGCTTTTAAGCGTAAAGTCACCGAAAGTCAAAACTCCCGCTCCGTACATAAAGTTTATAAAATCGTGCTTGTTCATTTCTTTTTCCTCCTAAGAATATTTATTAAACCTATTATATAATTTTTTTGAGACAATTACAAGTCATTATTCCAAAGATTCCATTTGTTTTAATAAATCTTCGAAAACTTTTAATGCGTCCACAACAGGCTCGGGCTTGCTTATATCAACTCCGGCAATCTTAAGCAAGTCAATGGAAAATTCTGAGCTTCCGCCCTTTAAAAACTTGATATAATTTTCTGCACCGTTTTCATTAAGTATTTTCTCTGACAATGCCATTGCACAGGAAAATCCCGTTGCATACTGATAAACATAAAATGCAGTATAGAAATGAGGAATTCTCATCCACTCGTAACAAATTTCATCGTCCAAAACAATTCCGTTACCGAAATATTTAATATTAAGCTGTTTATAAACCTCTGTCAGACTTTCAAAGGTCAGGGCTTCACCCCTTTCAGCCATTTCGTGTGCTTTAAGCTCAAACTCCGCAAACATCGTCTGTCTGAAAAGTGTTCCCCTGAACTGCTCTAAAAAATAATTTATAAGATAGGCTCTCTTTGTCTTATCTGTCTCCTTCGAAAGAAGATATTTCATAAGCAAAGCTTCGTTTACGGTTGATGCCACCTCGGCTACAAAAATAGTGTAGTTTCCGTAAACGTAGGGCTGATTATTCCAAGTATAGTAGCTGTGCATAGAGTGTCCCATTTCGTGGGCAAGCGTAAACATTGAATTATAGTTTCCGTCATAATTCATAAGAATGTAAGGATGTGTTCCGTAAGTACCCCAACTGTATGCTCCGCTTCGCTTACCCTTATTTTCATACTTGTCAATCCAGCCGCCTTCAAGTCCCCCTTTGAAAATGTTTATATACTCCTCACCCAAAGGCTTCAAGGCTTCAACTACTGTTTTCTTTGCTTCTTCAAAATCAATTTTTAAATCCACATTTTCCACAATAGGTGTGTAAAGGTCGTAAAAATGAAGCTCATCTACTCCGAGCCTGTCCTTCCTTATTTTAATATATTTCTGAAGCAATGGCAGATACTCATTAACTGTCTTAACTAAATTATAGTAGACCTCAAGAGGAATATTATCGCCGTAAAGACAGCTTTCAAGTGAGTTTTTATAGTTTCTCACATTGCTTAAATAAATGTCCTTCTTTACGCTTGCACTGTAGGTAGAAGCAATTGTGTTTTTAAGATTATAAAAGCTTTTATAATAGCTTATAAATGCATTTTTCCTCAATACCCTGTCGCTGCTTTCAAGATAAGACTGATATTTTCCATGGGTCAGGCTCAGGGTTTCGCCCTTTCCGTCCTTAATATCATCAAAGCGAATATCCGCATTATTAATCATTGAGAAAATATCGTCGGGAGCTGACGCCAGCTCATAAATTCCGGCAAGCATTTCTTCCTTTTCAGTATCTAAAATATGTTCCTTATTTCTCAAAAGATTTAAAAGATAATGCTTATAAACAGAGCCTTCCGCAGCTGACCTAACCTCGTCCTCATTTAAAGCCAAAATTTCAGGCTCAATAAATGCACAGGCAGAGCTGTATTTAACAATAAGAGTGTTAGCCTTTCCGCATAAGCCTTGATAGAAATTATTTTCGGTATTTTCGTGGCTTCTTAAATTGGCATAAACATAAAGCCTGTCTACAAGTCTGCTGACCTTTTCGTCTGCTTCGAATATTTCAAACATATTATCCGCAGTTAATTTACCCTTATAGTCTGCAAGTTTAGGAATTAACTCCTCGCACTGCTTAAACTTCTTCTCCCATGCTTCATCGGTTTTAAATAAATCACAGATTTTCCACTTATCCTCTTCTTTAACGTCTTTTCTTAAAATAACCTTATTGCTCATAAAAAAAACCTCCAAAAATTTAAAAATATGTCTTTCATTTTTATATAT
>JAJBVU010000173.1:0-1343 GCA_020859645.1 Eubacterium sp.
CTATAATATCAATCGCAGAAAGCTTATGAAGTATGTATTATTTAATTGGAGGAATGAAGACAATGACAAAGCAAAATGCGCTTGTAAGAAGATTTATATTTTACATTTTCGGACTTTTTATAATGACCTTGGGAATAGCCCTGTCGGTTAAGTCAAATTTGGGGGTGTCGCCGGTCAGTTCAATTCCATACACAATAACCTGTGTTTTCGGAATGGAAATGGGAAACGCCACAATTTTATTTCACGCCTTTTTGGTTCTGCTTCAAATAATTCTTTTGAGAAAGGACTTTAAGCCCGTTAATCTCTTGCAAATCATTGTAGGCATTCTTTTCGGAAAATTCACCACAATGTGTAATTTTCTCGTAGGCTTTCTGCCGCCCGTAGACAATATGGCAATACGAATAATTTTCGTTCTTATAAGTACGGTCTTGATAGCCGTAGGTATTTTCTTTTATCTTCCGGCAAATATTATGCCCCTTGCCGGTGAGGGGGCAACCCAGGCAGTTTCGAAAATAACAAAAACAGAGTTTTCCAAAATAAAAATTTGCTTTGACGCTACTATGGTTTCCCTTTCGCTTATAGTCTGCCTTATAGCTATTCACAGTCCGGGAAGCGTGGGCATAGGCACTGTTGTGGCTGCGTTTTTAGTAGGCTTCAATTTGGGAATAATCAATAAAAGATTTGGCAGTCAAAGAGACAGGCTGCTGTGTGTAAGCTGAAAAAACAAATCAAAACAAACAGAGGACAGAACACAGATTATAAAATCCGTTTCTGTCCTCATTTTTTATCTTCTGCTTCGGCTTTTATACCAAAAAAGCGGAAAGCCTTTCATTAATATAGCTGTAAAGCTCTTTAAGGCTGACTTTATTATCCTTTGAAAATACCCTTGAAAGCACATTGAGAATGCTCTCGGAATAGCTTATATAAACGGATCTTGAAGCCTCGTCCCATGAAACCTCTGCGTTTAAAGCTTCCGAAACAGCCCTTACGGGAACTATTGTATAGCCGTCGGAAAGCTGCTCGGGCGCTGCGCTCATATCAATTTCTTGTGTTTCGCCGCTGTTTGAATTGACTATGGTCATAATGCTGCTGCCTACAGTCATATATATGCATGTGCTGCCCTTTTCTGCGGCAATTGTTTTTGCGGAGCTGTTCCAGCTTACGTCTGCACCCAGCGCTTCAAAAACCGTTCTCATAGGAACCATTACGCAGTCCTCAGTCATTACCGCTTTTTGGGTTTCACCGAACTCCATTTTTTCATTATTAAAATATACGGTTACGTCCGGGTTCGGTCTGTCAACTCTGTAAACATAGCTGATGTCATTTTCTCTTTGATATACAAG
>JAJBVU010000173.1:1353-11159 GCA_020859645.1 Eubacterium sp.
ATAATATATATATCTGTTTGTTGCGCATTTAATATTTGCGGTTCCGCTTATCTCATATATCTCTTTAACACTGCCGTCAGACTTGCTTTCCTCATACATAAAGCCGTCTTTAATATAATATTTCCTGTCTCCCCAAATATATTCTTTATATCCGGTATAAAATAACATTGACGAACGAGGTATTTCAACAGTGTTATAACCGTTTACATCTGATACATAACAAGTACTCTCTGCATTATCATCATATAAAAACCTTGCTTTGGTATATGCGTAATATACATGATATCCGTCGCAATAATGCAGCTTGGCACCGTTGCTTACCACTCCCGAAGGCTCCACAAGGGCGGTTATGGATAAATCATCAAGATTTACCTTATAAAGTCCTCCGTCGGCTTCCGGATGGGGCGATCCGCTGTCCTCATAGGGTCTCATAGAACTGTAATAAAGATAATTATCCACAATATAAATATTTGTGTGATTGTCTGCATTATCGGCAATCAAGGTGTTGTTTGAGCCGTCAAGATCGCAGACATAAATGGATTCTATACAGTCATCGGCTCCGCAGGGGTTGCCTGCCCTGTAATAAATTTTGCCGTTATAAATTGTAAAATCAATTAATGCATTATATCTTTTAGAATTTATTTGATCTTCCAATTTCTCCGGCAGCCATTTAACAGATACATTTCCGCTGAGGCAGTCATCAAAAGAGCTATCCATCCAAGAATGAGCATATACCTCTCCGTTATATTCTGCAACATCCGCAAACCTGTAAACCTCCTTGTTCGCTGCCTGAGCAGTTAAGGAAAACAACGCCGTCAGCATAAAAACCGCAGTAATAAAAATAAGCCTTAATATTTTTTTCATAGCAGCCTCCCTGCTAAAAATCAGAAACTGCGGCTTTTTCAGCGGGCAGAGCCTTTTTATAGCCCTCCATATATTTTTCGAAGCCCTCAATATCGTCATTTTCGGGTTCCAAAACAAGGGTAGCGGCGTTTGAGAAAACCTCTTTTTCGAGATAGTCCTCAAGACTTTGACCATCTTTTTTATTTACCATATAGGCTGCCAAAAGAGCCATTCCCCATGGGCCGCCCTCTCCGGCGGTTTCCATTACCGCAACGGGAGTTTCCATAGCCGCAGCCATAATACTCTGACCCACCTTCTCGGTCTTAAAAAATCCCCCGTGACCCAAAAGTCTGTCTACCTTAACCCCTTCTTCCTTCGTCAGAATGTCCATGCCTATTTTAAGTGCGGCAACTGCCGAATACAAGTGGGTTCTCATAAAGTTGCCCAGAGTAAAATCTGCGTCGGGCTTTCTCAAAAACATCGGTCTGCCCTCATCGCAGCCCGTAATATTTTCTCCCGAAAGATACCCGTAGGAAAGAAGCCCTCCGCAGTCCTTTTTGCCCTTAAGAGCAGCCTTAAAAAGCCCCTCATAGAGGTCGCCCTTTTTAAGCTTAAGCCCGAAAAGCTCCGCAAACTCGCCGAAAAGCCCTGCCCATGCGTTTATGTCCGAGGTGCAGTTGTTTACGTGAACCATTGCCACGGGCTTACCCGTAGGGGTTGTTACCATATCGATTTCTCTGTGGAGCTTAGAAAGTGGCTTTTCAAGCACAACCATCGCAAAAACGCTTGTTCCGGCGGAAACATTTCCGGTTCTTACCAAAACGCTGTTTGTGGCTGCCATTCCGGTGCCTGCGTCTCCCTCCGGAGGGCAAAGAGGTATTCCCGGCTCAAGACTGCCGCTTTCATCTAAAAATGCAGCTCCCTCGGAGGTCAGCCTTCCTGCGTCCTCCCCTGCAACGAGTACTTCCGGCAGAATTTCTCTTATTTTCCACTTATAGCCCTTATCCTTAACAAGGCTGTCGAACTTGTCAAGCATAGCTTCATCATAATAATTTGTTTCCGAATTTATTGGGAACATTCCCGACGCATCACCTATGCCCAAAACCTTTTTTCCGCAGAGCCTGAAATGAATATAGCCTGCAAGAGTTGTTATAAAGCTTATGTCGCCTACGTGGGCCTCATTGTCCAAAATCGCCTGATATAAGTGAGCAATGCTCCACCTTTGGGGAATGTTAAAACCGAAGGCTTCGGTCAAGGCGTCAGCCGCCTTTCCCGTTGTGGAATTCCGCCATGTTCTGAAGGGTACAAAAAGCCTGTCATCACTGTCAAAAGCCATATAGCCGTGCATCATTGCACTAACGCCTATAGCCCCTATTTTTTTAAGGGTTATGCCGAATTTTTCCGAAACGTCGGCTTTAAGAGCCGCATAACAGCTCTTAACCCCCTTGTGAATATCATTCAGGCTGTACGTCCAAATTCCGCCTACAAGCTCGTTTTCCCACTCATAGTCACCGCTTGCAATAGGCGTTCCGTCATACGCCGTAAGCTGAGCCTTTATTCTTGTTGAGCCAAGCTCAATACCCAAAGCGGTTTTTCCGCTTTCAATTAAATTTTTAAAGTCCATAAAAACCGCCCTCCTTATTTCTGACCGTAATAAGCGTTTGCCCCGTGTTTTCTCAAAAAGTGCTTGTCCTGCATATATGAAGGCGTTGTTTCCGCATTGGGGTTAATTCTTTCGGTCCATGCGTTCATTTCAGCCACCTTTTCCAAAACTACGGCGTTGTGAACAGCTTCCGCTGCGTCCTTACCCCATGTAAAGGGACCGTGATTCTTGCAAAGCACTCCCGGAACATAGACAGGGTTAATATCCTTAAATGTTTCTATTATAACCTTCCCGGTATTTTTCTCATAGGCTTCCTCCGTTTCTTCCTTTGTGAGATTTCTGGCACAGGGTATCTCGCCGTAAAAATAGTCTGCGTGAGTTGTTCCGTAACAGGGCAAGGCTCTGCCTGCCTGAGCCCATGCAGTCGCCATAACGGAATGGGTGTGAACAATTCCCCCGATGTCCTTAAAAGCCCTGTAAAGCTCCAAATGCGTAGGTGTGTCGGAAGATGGGTTTAAGTCCCCTTCCACTTTATTTCCCTCCAAATCCATAACCACCATATCCGAGGGTTTCATTTTATCATAATCGACACCGCTGGGCTTTATAACAAAAAGCCCCGTTTCTCTGTCAATTTCGCTTACGTTTCCCCATGTAAAGGTTACAAGCCCGAATTTAGGCAAAAGCATATTTGCCTCATAAACCTTTTCTTTCAGCTTTTCAAGCATAGCCCTTCTTCCTCCTTATCTTCTTTCATAATATGCGCTGTTCCACCTAAGCTCGCTTTTAAGTCCGCCGATTGTAGTGCCTTCGCCTATAACCACCGCTTCAATGCCCATAGCTTCAGCCCAGTCGCAAAGCTGTTCGCTTGTTAAGTCATAGCTGAAAGCAGTGTGATGAGCGCCGCCGCAGATTATCCACCCCTCAGCCCCTACTCTCAAATTGGGCTTAGGTGTCCAAAAGGCAGTGGCAACAGGTAGCTTAGGCATAGGCTTTTCAGTCTTTTTGCAGTCTACCTCGTTAATTATAAGCCTGAATCTGGTTCCCAAATCTATAAGAGAAGCGGCAACGCCCTTTCCCTCTTTAGCTGTGAAAACAAGCCTTGCGGGATCCTCTCTGTTTCCCATACTTAAGGGGCAAACCTTAATGCTGATGTCTCCGTCTGCAATTGTGGGGCAGACCTCAAGCATATGTGCCTGTAAAATGCCCTCTTTTCCCTTAACAAGGTTATAGGTGTAGTCCTCCATAAATGAAGTACCCTTTGCTCCCTTTACGTCCTTTGTCATAAGCTTGAAGAGCCTTACCAAAGCTGCGGTTTTCCAGTCCCCCTCAGCCCCGAAGCCGTAGCCCTTTTCCATAAGTCTCTGAATGGCAAGCCCCGGCAGCTGTTTAAAGCCGCCTAAGTCTCCGAAGTGGGTTACTATTCCGTCATATTTGTTGTCAACCAAAAATTTTTCAAGACCAAGCTCTATTTTAGCCTGAACCGCCGTATGGCGGTAAAACTCGTCCTTGTCTCTGCCCTCATAAAGAGGCTTGTAAAGGTCAAAATATAAGGCTGTCAAATCTTTAACTGCACTGTCGGAAACGGAGTTTACATAGTCAACGGCTTCATTCACAGGGTAAGCGTCAATCTCCCACCCGAATTTAATCTGAGCCTCAACCTTGTCTCCCTCGGTAACAGCCACGTTTCTCATATTATCCGCAATTCTGGCTATGCGGACATGGCTTGAAGAGCCTATGCCCACTGCGGTAATCATCCAGTCCGCAATGCGTTTTTGAACCTCCGGGTCTTTATAGTGACCCATTATAACCTTTCTTTCAATGCCCATTCTTGTCACAATATGCCCGAACTCTCTGTCGCCGTGGGCAGACTGGTTTTCGTTCATAAAGTCCATATCTATTGTGTCATAGGGAATTTTTTCATTAAATTGTGTGTGAAGATGCAAAAGGGGTTTTGAAAGCTCTTTTAAGCCCAAAATCCAGCTTTTTGCCGGTGAAAATGTATGCATCCAGCAGATAACCCCCATACACTCCGGGTCTGTGCTTGCTTCATCAAAAGTCTTTCTTATAACCTCATTTGTAATAAGAGTAGGCTTTAAAACAAGCTCATAGGGCAGAACGCCGCTTTCGTTAAGCTCGTTCACCATAATTCTTGAATGGTCTGCTACCTTTTTTAAACATTCCTCTCCGTATAAATCCTGTGAACCTACACAAAACCAAAATTTAAAAGCCAAAAAACTCACTCCTTCCTTTTTTATACCGCCAATGTATATTTATTTCTTTTTTCTCTCTTTAAGCTTTGCAAATACTGCCTGAAGCACAATAAAGAAGCAAAGCAGAATTGCGGTAACGATATTCGACCATGAGCTTATAAGCTTTCCGTTAGATTTAACAAGGGTTGAAATTGTTCCGTTTATAAGAACGCCGAAAAATGAGCCTATAACGTTGCCTACACCGCCGGTAAGAAGGGTTCCCCCGATAACCGCCGATGAAATAGCGTCCATTTCCATACCCGTCGCCTGAGAGGTGGTTCCGCTCATAGTATTAAGACAGAAGCAAATGCCTCCGATTGATGTAAAAAGACTTGCAAGAACATATGTTTTAAGCTTTGTAAGCTTTACGTTAAGCCCCATAAGAGCCGCCGACTGCTGATTGCCCCCTACTGCATAAACACTTCTGCCGAAGCGTGTAGCATAGAGAATAAAGAAGGTCACAACAACGCATATAAGAGCCACAACTACCGTAATTCTCACATATGGAATTTGAAGAATGCCCTTTGAGTTTTCATATGCTCCGAAGGGCAGATTTACCTTAAGCCCTGCAAGCTTTGTAAAAAGCTCATCACTAACGATACTTATCTGCTGTGTTGAAAGAACGGCTGTCATACCTCTGGCGAAGAACATACCCGCCATAGTCACTATGAAGGGCTGAATTTCAAGATAGGCTATGCAGAAGCCCTGAACAAGCCCGAAAACAAGCCCGAAAACCAAAATTCCTATCATAAGAACAGGGCTTGAAATACCCAGCTTTTCAACGCCTACCGCCATAATCATACAGTCTAAAGCCACAAGAGAGCCTACTGAAATATCAATGCCCCCTGTCAGCATAACACAGGTCATACCGCAGGTAATGCAGATAAGTCCGGCGTTGTTTATAAGAATATTAAGAAATGTCTGAAGGTTTGTAAAGCCCTTGTGACCGTAAACAATACAGCCGGCTGCATACATAACTATAAACAAGCCTATGGTTATTAAAAGCAAAACATTGTTATTGTTAATTTTTATTTTCTTCATGCCGCAGCCCTCCTTTTAGACGAATATTTCTTAAAGAAGTCCTTAACGGGACCCGACTGAATAACAACTATAAGAATAACCACTATAGCCTTGAAAACAGGCGCCTGAGCCGAAGAAACACCCAAAGCGTAGAGGGTTGTTGTTATAGCCTGAATTGTATAAGCCCCTATAATGGAACCGGCAAGGTTAAACTTTCCGCCGCCTAAGCTGTTTCCGCCTAAGGCAACTGCCAAAATTGCGTCAAGCTCCATATTTAAGCCTATGTTGTTTGTGTCTGCTGAATAAATTCTTGATGTTGCCACAATACCGGCGATACCTGCACAAAGGCCGCAGATTACATAGCACATAAGAATAATTTTTGCGGAATTAAGCCCGGCAATACGGGCCGCCTTTTTGTTTATGCCCACACTTTGAATGTACATTCCCAAAGACGTAAACCTAAGAACCGCCGCCGCTATGGCTATACACACAGCCGCTACGATTATTGGCGTAGGTATAATTCCCACATATGCGCCTAAAAGCTTAAAGGAGTCAACTCTTACATAAACTATGTTGCTGTTGCAGAGAAGAAGCCCTATGGCTCTGCCGGCTGACCACAAAATAAGTGTGGCGACCATCGGCTGAATATTCAGATATGCCACCAAAAAGCCGTTGAAAACACCGCAGAGACAGGCTATAAGCACGCCTGCGCCGATTCCCACTATTAAAGGCACATTATATTCGTTAACGTTTGTAACGCCGTAGCCTGCCAAAAGCATACAGCACATTCCGCCGGCAAGGCTCATAACCGAGCCTACTGAAATATCCGTTCCGGCTGAAGCGGAAACAACAAGGGTCATGCCTATTGCCAAAATAGCGACCTCGCTGCCTCTGTTTAAAACGTCTATAAGTCTGCCGTAGAGAACCCCGTTTTTTACGGAAATCATAAAGAAGTTAAGGGGTGCGTTTCCGCAGTGAATGTCATAAACCACGTTTATGAGCATAATTAAAATCATACTGAAAATAGGAAGAAACAGGCTCATTTTAGTTATTTTTTTAATTTTATCCATTGCTGTCACCTCCTGCAATTGCGTTCATGACGCCCTCTTGGGTCATATTTTCACCCGAAATTTCCCCGACCTTTGCGCCGTCTCTCAAAACTGCCATACGGTTGCAGGTTCTTAGCATTTCTTCTATTTCGGAGGAAATGAAAATAACGCTCTTCCCCTCAGAGGCAAGCTGAACCACCATTTTTTGAATTTCCGTTTTTGTGCCTATGTCGATACCTCTTGTAGGCTCGTCCAAAATAAGAAAATCCGGGTTTGTGGCAAGCCACCTTGCCAAAATAACCTTCTGCTGGTTTCCGCCTGAAAGCTGTTTAACCAAAGTCTCTCTGTCGGCGGTTTTTATCTGAACCATATCTATATATTTATCCGCAATTTCAATCTGCTTCTGCTTGGGTATTTTCTTAAAAATACCCTGCTTTGCCTGCATAGCGAAAATAATGTTTTCTCTTACGGACAAGTCACCGATTATGCCCTCTGCCTTTCTGTCATCGGGAAGAAGCCCCATACCCAAATTCATAGCGTCAATAGGCTCGTGAATATGTACTTCCTTTCCGTCCACCTTAAGAGTTCCGGTCTGGGCTCTGTCTGCTCCGTAAATTGTCCTTGCAAGCTCGCTTCTGCCGCTGCCCAAAAGACCCGTTAAGCCCACAACCTCGCCCTTTTTGATTTCAAGGTCGAAGGGCTTAATTTTTCCGGCATGGCTTAAGCCCTTGGCGTCTATAAACAGCTCTGCATTTTCGTTTACTGTGCCGCCTTCGGGCTTAATTGAAGCCAAATCATCAAAATCCTTGCCCATCATAGCCGCTACAAGCTTAACTCTGGGCATTTCCTCTACGCTGTATTCGCCTACAAGCTTTCCGTTTCTTAAAACGGTTATGCTGTCGCAGACCTCATAAACCTGTTCCAAAAAGTGAGTTACGAATATAATTGAAACACCCTTCTTCTTAAGGGAACGCATAACGTTGAAAAGCTTTTCAACCTCTTTGTCGTCAAGAGAAGATGTAGGCTCGTCCAGAATAAGCACCTTGCAGTCCATATCTATGGCTCTGGCAATAGCTATCATCTGCTGCATGGCAAGAGAATAGTTTTCCAAATTTCTCGTTACGTCTATGTCAAGCTCAAGCTCATCCATAAGCAGTCTTGCGTTTTTATTCATTTTTCGTCTGTCGATTGTGCGCAGCTTTGTAAGAGGCGCACGCCCTATGTAAATATTTTCAGCCACAGACAGATTGGGACAAAGGTTTACCTCCTGATAAACAGTGGAAATACCCTTGTGCTGAGCGTCCATAGTGTCTTTGTTTCTTATGGCGCCGCTGTGACCCTCTAAATAAATTTCTCCCTCTTCAAACTTGTTTACCCCCGTAAGACATTTTATTAAAGTGGACTTTCCGGCTCCGTTTTCGCCCATAAGGGCTTTAATTTCGCCCTTTTTTAAAGTCAGACCGGCTTTGTCCAAAGCTTTGACCCCGGGGAAGGTCATGCTTATGTTTTTCATTTCGAGAACAAGATTTTTCTCCATTTGTCATCCCCCTTATTGTTTTATTTTTATAGTGTTCTCCTTGTCAAGTATTTGCAGAAAAATACACCTCTCAGTCACACTTCGTGTGACAGCTCCCCTCAAGGGGAGCCTTTTTTGCTGCACTGCCCATACATTTAAAAAAAAGAGGGAGTGAATCCGTTGGGATTCCTCCCCTCTTTAGAGTACAAGTTAAAATTTATGAAAGTTTAAACGAATTTAAGCTTTTCAAAACAATTCCTGTTAATTAATAAGCCCTGCCGTCAAGGATTTCCTGTGTCATTGTTGTAGCATAATCGCTTTCAATGCCGGGTGCAACGAATGCTTCATCATCAACAAGTGTGCTTTCGGGATATTCCTGACCTGCTGCCATAAGCTGGATAACCTCTGCGACTGTTTCAGCCTGAATAGGATTACACTCTACGTCGCAGTTAATCTTTCCGTCAAGAGTATACTGAAGTCCGTCATGTGTAGCGTCGAAAGAGATGATTATAACATCGCCGTCAACACCGTATGTGATGCCTGCTGCGTCCATAGCGTCCATTGCGCCGTATGCTTCGTTGTCGTTCTGACAAACAACTACGTTAAACTGACCTTCATATGATTTAATGAAGCTTTCCATAACTTCCTGACCGCCGCTCTGTGTAAAGTCGCCGCTCTGCTGGTCAATCTTTGTCCATTCGGGATGTTCTGCAAGAACACTGTCGAAGCCCTCTGTTCTGCCGAGAGTAGCCGAAGCGCCTACCGAACCTTCGATAACAAGAATGTTTGCGTCTGCTCCGTCAAGATATTCACCAAGCCAGTTGCCTGCTGTAATACCTTCGTTTACTGTGTTTGTGCCAACCCAAGCGTCATAATTATCTGCGTCGATTTCTCTGTCGGCAATAATTACGGGGATGCCTGCGTCCTCAGCTTCCTGAAGAACAGTGTCCCAGCCTGCGGTTTCAATAGGTGCAATAACTATGTAGTCAAGCTCCTGCTGTATGAAGGAACGAACTGCCTCGATCTGAGCAGCGTTGTCATTATCACAGTCAATAAGCTGAAGGTCATAACCGTTCTCAGCAGAGAATACATCATAATAGTTCTGTGTGTTTGCCATACGCCAGTCAGACTCATGACCAACCTGAGCATAACCTACGGTAATAACGTCGCCTGAGGCAGCTTCCTCTTCTACGTCTCCGTCATCTTCGGCAGCAGTTTCGTCTGTAGCAGCTGAATCTGAGCTTCCGCCGCAGCCTGCCAAAAGTGAAGCCGCCATTGTCATACCGATTATTGCACATACAAGCTTTCTTTTCATAAAATTTATTACCTCCTCAAAATTTTAAATTCCGCAGAAGGCTTTTTTAACCTCTGTTTTAAAAACACCTTCGGCGAAAATTGTTCATACAGGCAAACCGTCTCTTTTTAAAGCCCAAACACAAATACAAACAAAACCCCAACTTTAAATATGTATTTTGTGATATTTAACTTCTAATTCTAGCGGTCAGCCCTTAACTTATGTAATAATT
>JAJBVU010000299.1 GCA_020859645.1 Eubacterium sp.
TTAGGGGGTTAGGCGTATATCGCTGAAGACCTTAGTTTTCAGCGAAAGAGGAACACTTCCGAAGTGAATCTTGTTTTCGGACTTGTACGGAAACAAATGAACGCAGGCAAGTGTGACGAAAGGAGTGTAATTATGTATAAAAGAATTATTTTAAAGCTCAGCGGAGAAGCTCTCTCCGGCGACAAGGCTGTGGGCTTTGACGATAAAACAGCCCAGAGAACTGTCACTGAAATAAAGGGGCTTCTGGAAAAGGGCATAGAAACCGCCTTAGTTGTAGGCGGCGGCAACTGGTGGAGAGGAAGAAGCGCAGACAGCAAAATGGACAGAACCAAAGCCGACTCAATCGGTATGCTTGCCACTGTTATGAACGGAATTTACCTTGCGGATATGTTCAGACAAAATGGCGTTAAAGCTAAGGTTATGACCCCTGTTCCCGTTGGGAATATGACAGAGGTCTTTTCAAAGGATAAGGCTCTTGAATGTCTTAAGGCAGGGGAAATCGTTATTTTTTCAATGGGCTTAAGCCACCCCTTTTTCTCGACCGATACCGTTACGGCATTGAGAGCCTGTGAGCTTGAAGCGGACGCCATTCTTTACGCAAAGAGCATTGACGGAGTTTATACTGCAGACCCGGCTGTTGACCCCAATGCCGTTAAGCTTGATGAGCTGCCCTGTTCCGAAATAGTGGAAAAAAATCTTAAGGTTATAGATATTACAGCCGCTAGCCTCTGCGCAGAGCATAAGGTTCCCCTTGTTATTTTCGCTATGGCGGAAGAGGGGGCTATTCTTAAAGCCGCTATGGGCGAAAAAATCGGAACTACCGTTACGGTGTAGGTTTTAATATATATTTTTAAAGGGTGAGTTGTTAATGAAGGAATTAATAATTGGTGACAAAAAGGTTACTGTTGTGGAGCCGGAGGAAAGGGACGAATACTTGTCAGACAGCGACAGAGAAATGGAGGCACGTGCTCGACAAGCTGTTAAGGCAGCAATAGAAAAAGCAAAATTTTGCAAAAAGCCCATTGCAAGGTATGACTTGGCTGCACGTAAACCATATATTGAATATCCCGACGGAGAAAAGCGGTATGCAGATTGAAAACCCTTTTGTAAGATTATATTTAATTAGGATGAAACTAAGCATTACAAAATCATCAACATAAACTATTCTAAACAAAGAGGAGGACTTTATTATGTCAGACAAAACAAAAACCTACGAAGAGAAAATGGTTAAAACCTGTGCCAGCCTTCAGAGCGACTTCGACGCCATCAGAGCAGGCAGAGCAAACCCCAAGGTGCTTGACAGAATTACAGTTGAATGCTACGGCAGCACAATGCCCTTAAACCAGATTGCCAACATTGCAACCCCCGAAGCAAGAATTATTCAGATTATGCCCTATGATATGTCAACAATCAAGGCTATAACAAAGGCTATTGCCGGTTCAGATTTGGGCATTAACCCCAACAGCGACGGAAAGGTTGTAAGACTTGTTTTCCCCGAGCTTTCAGAGGAAAGACGTAAGGATCTTTCAAAGGACGTTAAGAAAAAAGGCGAAAATGCCAAGGTAGCCGTAAGAAATATAAGACGTGACGCTATGGATGCTTTCAAAAAGCAGAACAAGAAGAGCGAAATCACAGAGGACGATTTTAAGGATTTGGAGAAAGAGGTTCAGAAGCTTACAGACAAATATATCGAAAATATCGATAAGCTTATAGCCGCAAAGAATAAGGAAATAATGGCGATTTAAGGAGAGATATTATGAATTTACCCGAGCATATTGCCGTTATTATGGACGGAAACGGACGCTGGGCTAAAAAACGTTTTTTGCCCAGAATGGTAGGTCACAGAACAGGCTCCGAAAACCTTAAAAAGCTTATAAACGACTGTGACGATTTGGGACTTAAGCATATTACCTTTTATGCCTTTTCTACCGAAAACTGGAAGCGTTCACAGGAGGAGGTTTCAAACCTTATGGATCTTCTTCGTGAATATTTGGACGACCATATTAAAAACGAAAAGGACAACAACTTTAAAATCGACTTTATAGGGGATATGTCTAAGCTTGCTCCCGACATTCAGGAAAAAATGATTTTGGTCAGAAAGCTTTATTCCACCCATAAGGGCATTTTCGTTCACATAGCTATGAACTATGGCAGCAGAGACGAAATTACAAGAGCAGTCAGAAAAATTTCTCAGGAGGTCAGAGTCGGAAGCTTTGAGCCGGAGGATATAACGGAGGAAATGATTTCCTCTTATCTCGATACGTCGGCTTACCCCGACCCTGAGCTTTTAATCAGAACAAGCGGAGAAATGCGTCTTTCGAATTTTCTTATGTGGCAGCTTGCCTACTCGGAGTTTTATTTCTCCGACAAGCTTTGGCCCGACTTTAAGATTAAAGACCTTCTTGAAGCCGTTGAAGCATATAACAAAAGAGACAGACGCTTCGGCGGAAGATAAAGAATTAATGCAATAGCTTTTAAACTGAGCTTTTTTTGAAAGGGAGCGAGGTTATGATAATCAGAATTTTAACAGCCGTAGTAGGTCTGCCGTTTTTGGTTGGGCTTGTTTGGTTTGGAGGCGTACCACTTGTTTTGGCTGCAGGGGTATTGTCTCTTATAGGTATGTATGAATTTTATAAGGCGACAGGCGGAAAAATTAAAGAGGTTCATTTTATAGGCTTTGCCTTTGAGCTTCTGTATCTGTTTTTTTTGCTGCGCTATGACAGCGTCAGAGATGTTTTTACCGTTGTGTTTATGAGCCTTCCCGGTTTTATTGCTGTTTTAATGGCTTATTTGACCTTAAGACACGACCGCTGCAGCATTAACGACATAACCTCAGCTCTTTTCGGCTTTTTATATGTGGGCTGTCTTTTGGGGCTTATTCCCATATTAAGAGAGACTGAAGGCGGCTTTTATTTAATATGGTATGTTTTTATATTCGCCTTTGCCAGCGACACAGGGGCTTATTTTGTAGGCGTAAAATTCGGCAAGCATAGGCTTGCCCCTGTTTTAAGCCCTAAAAAATCAATAGAGGGGGCAGTCGGGGGGCTTATCACTTCGGGGATAGTTTCCGCTGTTTACTACTTTGCCTATTCCGACAGCTTCACACTTAGCCATGGGGTATTGGTTTTTGCCTTCGGTGTTTTGGGCTCGGTTTTTGCCCAAATGGGTGACCTTGCGGCTTCGGCAGTTAAAAGAGAATCGGGCATTAAGGACTACGGCAGTATTTTCCCCGGACACGGCGGTGTTCTCGACAGATTTGACAGTGTGCTTTTTACATCGGTGTGCGTGTTTTTAATAAAAATTTTTGCCTATTGGTTATAAATAAGGAAGGAAATGTATTATGACGGAAAAAGCGGTTATTTTAGGCTCAACAGGCTCTATAGGCACTCAGGCGCTGGAGGTTTGTGACAGCGTAGGCACTATTCGGGTTTTGGGTCTTTCCGCAAACAAAAATATAGGAATTTTAGAGGATCAGATAAGAAAATACAACCCTAAGCTTGCGGTTGTTATGAATGAGGACAAGGCAAGAGCCTTAAAGGAAAACGTTAAGGACACAAACACAAAGGTTCTCTGCGGAATGGAGGGGCTTATTGAGCTTGCGACCTTTGATGAAGCCGATACGGTTTTGAACTCTCTTGTCGGAAACGTGGGCTTAAGACCTACAATCGCCGCAATAGAAAGCGGAAAAACTCTTGCCCTTGCAAATAAGGAAACTCTTGTTACCTCCGGTGAGCTTGTTATGAGGCTTGTTAAGGAAAAGGGCATTAACCTTTACCCTGTAGACAGCGAGCATTCGGCAATTTTTCAGTGCCTTCAGGGAAACAAGGGCAACAAAATAAAGAAAATTCACCTGACAGCCTCCGGAGGACCCTTCAGAGGTTATAAAAGCCTTAAGGACGTAACCCTTGAACAGGCTCTTCACCACCCAAACTGGGATATGGGAAAAAAGGTTACCATAGACTCTGCTACAATGATGAATAAGGGGCTTGAGGTAATAGAAGCCAAGTGGCTGTTTGATGTGGACGTTGACCAAATAAACGTAGTGGTTCACCCTCAGAGCATAATTCATTCTATGGTTGAGTTTGAAGACTCCGCCGTTATGGCTCAGTTAGGCGAGCCCGATATGCGTCTGCCTATTTCATATGCCCTGACATACCCAAAGAGGGTCAAAAACGATTTTCCCAAGGTTGACTTTTTCGAAATAAAGAATTTGACATTCGAAAAGCCCGACCTTAAGGTCTTTAAGTGTTTGGCTATGGCTCTCTCGGCAATTAAAACAGGGGGAACTATGCCTGCTGTTTTAAATGCCGCAATCGAGGTTGCCGTTTCCTGATTTTTGATAAGGGATATTAAATTTTTTGAATTAGTTGAGCTTATAGAAAAGGTTATAAACGCATATACTGTAAAATATGATTATACCCTTGAGGATGTTTTCGAAGCTGATAACTGGGCAAGGGAATATGCACGAAGCTTAGAGGTGTAATTAATGTCTGTTATTCTGACGCTTATTATATTTTGTGTTATTGTGATTATACATGAAGGCGGTCATTTTTTAGCCGCAAGGCTTTCGGGAGTAACCGTTGAGGAGTTTGCCGTAGGCATGGGACCTTTGGCAGTGAAAACCAAAAAAGGGGGAACAGTCTATTCCGTCAGGTGGCTGCCTATTGGGGGCTTCTGCAGAATGGCTGACAAGTCAGACCCGGAGAACGGTGTTTTCGGCTTTCTTGATGCCAATGTTTTTAAGCGGATTTTTATCTGCGCCGCAGGGCCTTTTATGAATTTTGTTCTTGCACTTTTGGTTTTGGGCTTTATAAACTTCAGCTGGAGCTACACAACCACAGAGGTTAGGGGAGTTCTTGAAGGCTATGCCGCTGAGGAAGCAGGCATTGAACAGGGGGATATAATAACCAAGATTAACGGAAAAAGCGTAAGAATTTTTTCCGAATTAAGCTATGAGCTTTCGAAGTATGCAGGGAAAACCTTTCCCGTTGAGGTTTCAAGAAACGGCGAAAGGCTTGTTTTCAGTGTGACCCTTAATGCAGACGAAAACGGAAGCTATAAGTTAGGGGTTTTGACTGTAACCAAAGCAGGCTTTTTGTCGGGAGCGGATGACAGTCTGCCGAAAACATCTCTTATAGAAGCCTTTAAGTGCGGATATTATGATATGTTCTTTTTGGTTAAGATGACGGTTACGGGGCTTATAAGCCTTTTCACCGCAAAGGTATCTATGGACGAAATTGCAGGGCCCATAGGGCTGACTTCTGTAGTGGGGGAGGTTTACGGTGAAAGCGTAAAGGCGGGCATTTCGGTTTTAGTTATAAATATGCTCAATATAACGGCTCTTTTAAGCGCAAACTTAGGCGTTATGAATCTCTTGCCCATTCCGGCTTTGGACGGGGGCAAAATTATAGTTTATATTGCGGAAATTTTAAGGGGCAGACCTATTGCACCGGAAAAAGAGGGCTTTATAAACCTTGTAGGCTTCGTTTTGATAATGGGTTTCGGAATAGTTGTGGCGTTTCACGATGTGTTTAGGATATTTTCATAGGAGAGGGAATTATGTATAACAGAAGAAAAACAAGAACGGTTGATATAGGCGGAGTTAAAATAGGCGGCGAAAACCCCATTGCCATTCAGTCAATGTGCAACACAGACACAAGAGACGTTGAAGCAACTGTGGCACAAATTAAGGCTCTTGAAAAGGCAGGCTGCGAAATTACAAGAGTGGCTGTTCCCGATATGGAAGCGGCTGAAGCTGTTAAAGAAATTGTTAAAAGAATAAACATTCCTCTTGTGGCTGACATTCACTTTGACTACAGGCTTGCTCTTGCAGCCTGTGAAGGGGGAGTTGACAAGCTGAGAATAAACCCCGGAAACATAGGAGACGAGGACAGAATTAAGGCAGTTGTTGACGCCGCAAAGGCTCGTCACATTCCCATAAGAATTGGTGTAAACTCAGGCTCTTTGGAAAAAAGCCTTGTTGAAAAATACGGCGGAGTAACATCTCAGGGTCTTGTGGAAAGCGCACTGCGTCACGTTGAAATTTTGGAAAGATTTGACTTTTATGATATAGTTATTTCTATTAAGGCGTCAAGCGTTTCCAAATCAATAGAGACTTACAGTTTGCTTTCCGAAAAGGTTGACTATCCTCTTCACGTAGGCATAACGGAAGCCGGAACAGTCTATAACGGAACGGTTAAATCCGCTGTAGGCTTAGGGGCTATTCTTTCAAGGGGCATAGGGGACACAGTCAGAGTTTCCCTTACAGGGGATCCCGTTGAAGAGGTTAAGGCGGCAAAGTCTGTTCTTAAGGCTTTGGAGTTAAGAACCTTCGGCATTGAGTTTGTTTCATGCCCTACCTGCGGAAGAACCTCAATCGACCTTATTGCTATTGCAAACGAGGTTGAAAAAAGGTGCGAAGGTATTAATAAAAACATAAAGGTAGCAGTTATGGGCTGTGCGGTAAACGGCCCCGGCGAAGCTAAGGAAGCAGATATAGGCATTGCCGGAGGTCACGGAAAAGGACTTATTTTCAAAAAAGGCGTTATAGTTAAAGCAGTGGAAGAAAGCAGACTTGTTGATGAATTAATGGCGGAGATTGACAAGCTTTAAAGGCTTTAAGGATTGTGATTGTATGGAATCGAAAAATTTTACAAAGGTGTTCGGAACACTTGATATGCCCTCCGTTGTAATGTGCGGACTTAAGTCTCTCGATGTTGAAAGTATAAAGCTTTTCAAAAAAGAGGGGCTTTTAAGCGTTGACCTTTCGGGCAGAAGAATTGTAAATGAAGAAAATTTAGAGGTTTTCAAGAGAAGCCTTTATAAAAACTTTAAATTTATAAAAAGAGCCGAAATTTCAGTAAAATATGACACCGATGAAGAGCTTTCTCAGATTTTGAAAAAATACATAAAAAATATACTGACGGCAGTTAAGGAAAAAAACAGATTTTGCTATTTTGCACTTTTTGACAGCGACTATGAAGTGCAGGATAAAAAAATTCTCTTTAAGCTTAAGAGACGGGGCAATTATTTGCTGACCGAAAACAAAATCGATGAGCTTATAGTAAAGCTTTTAAAGGAAAGATTTAATATTGACTGCTCCGTAAGCTTTAAGGACGGAAAGTCTGATAAGAAGAAGGAAAAGACAAATACATTTGCGGAAGCCTTCTACGGCGGTGAGGTTAATGACTTTCCTGTGGAAAGCTATGTGCCTTTTTCGTCTGTGGCTGAGGTTAAGCCGCAAAGAAAAATGGGCAGACTTTCTTCAAAGGTTGTTGAAATTACGGAAGAGCCTGTATCAATTAAGGATAATCTTGCTGAGGGGGAAACGGTTGTTTTTTGGGGAAAGGTTATAGGTACGGAAATAAGAGAAACAAAAAAAGGCAAATATATAGTCAAGGTTCAGATTTATGACGGAAGCTATTCAACCACACTTAAATTTTTCACATCTCCCGAGGAATATGATGACAGTTATAAGAACCTCGTTGAGGGAAAGGAAAAATATGTCATTGCAAAGGGCATAGTTCAGGACGATATATTCGACAAAGAGCTTGTTGTTATGGTAAAGGAAATTTGTGCCGGAGAAGCGCCGGAAAAAACAAGGGCTGACAATGCAGAGAAGAAGAGGGTGGAGCTTCATCTTCACACAAATATGAGCGATATGGACGGTGTTTCCTCAGTTACGTCATATTTAAACAGAGCTAAGGAGTGGGGTCACAGGGCTATGGCTGTTACAGACCATGGTGTTGTTCAGGCTTTCCCCGAAGCTATGTCTGCCGAAAAGTCAACAGGGGTAAAGGTTCTCTACGGCTGTGAGGCTTATCTTATAGACGATTTGGGAACTATCTGCGAAAACCCCAAGGGTCAGAAGCTAAACGATGAATGTGTTGTTTTCGACCTTGAAACAACGGGGCTTAAAAAGGAAACTGACAAGATAATCGAAATCGGTGCAGTTAAGGTTAAAGACGGAGAGGTTGTTGACAAATTTTCAGCCTTTATTAACCCCGGTATTAAATTAAGCGACAAAATTGTTAAGCTTACGGGAATAACAGACGATATGCTTAAGGACGCACCTCCTGAAGAGGAGGTTGTGCCTGAGTTTTTAAGCTTCTGCGGCGGCGCTGTTCTCGTTGGTCACAATGTGGGCTTTGACATAGGCTTTATAAGGCGTTTTGCCACATCGGCGGGAACAGAGGTAAACAATACAGTTGTGGACACATTAGGTCTTGCCAGAACTCTTTACGGAGATTTGAAAAACCATAAGCTTGACACTGTCTGTGAGCATTTGGGGGTCAGTCTTTTAAACCACCACAGAGCGGTTGATGACGCCAAGGCGACAGCGGACATATATTTGCTTATGGCAAAGGAGCTTGAAGAAAAGGGCATTAAGGACGTAAACGAAATTAATGTTTTCGGTTCATGCAATATAGACAAAAACAACATAAAGCAATATTATCACGCAATAATTTTGGTTAAGGAACAAAAGGGCATAAGAAATCTCTATGAGCTTATTTCTGACGCCCACTTAAAATATTTTAAAAGAAAGCCCAGAATACCCAAAAGCGAATTTATTCGTTTGAGAGAGGGGCTTATTATAGGCTCTGCCTGTGAAGCGGGAGAACTTTATACGGCAATTTATGAAAACGCCCCCGAGCAGAAGATTAAAGAGCTTGTTGACTTTTATGACTATTTGGAAATTCAGCCCTTAGGCAACAATAAATTTATGATAAACAACCCCTCTAAGAGAGGGAAAACCGTTGACAGCGAAGAAAGGCTTATCGAAATAAACAAAAAAATTGTTGCTTTGGGTGAACAGTATAACAAGCCCGTCTGTGCAACCTGTGACTGTCACTTTTTAGACCCCGAGGACGAATATTTCAGGCGGATAATTATGGCTGGAAGCGGCTTTGACGACGCAGACGACCAGGCACCCCTTTATTTCAGAACCACTGAGGAAATGCTTGATGAGTTTGAATATTTGGGGAAGGAAAAGGCTTATGAGGTGGTTGTTGAAAATACAAATTTAATTGCGGATATGATTGGGAATATTCTGCCAATACCCAACGAAACCTTCCCTCCACACATTGACGGAGCGGAGGAGCAGCTGAGAGACATAGCCTATAACAGGGCGCACGAAATTTACGGAGATCCTCTGCCTAAAATTGTTGAGGACAGGCTCGAAACGGAGTTAAGCTCCATTATTTCAAACGGATACGCCGTTCTCTATATAATCGCTCAGAGACTTGTTCAGGATTCAAACGAACACGGCTATATGGTAGGCTCAAGAGGTTCGGTTGGCTCTTCCTTTGCGGCGACTATGGCGGGCATAACAGAGGTTAATCCCCTTGAACCCCACTATATTTGCCCCAACTGCCAATATTCAGACTTTGACTCGGATATAGTTAAGGAGAAGGCAGGCACAAGCGGCTTTGACCTTCCCGACAGAAAATGTCCCAATTGCGGAACGGAGCTTATAAAAGAGGGTCAGGCTATACCCTTCCAGACCTTTTTGGGCTTCCACGGGGATAAAGAGCCTGATATTGACCTTAACTTTTCGGGAGAATATCAGGCAAACGCCCATAAATACACAGAAAAGCTTTTCGGCGAAGGCTTTGTGTTTAAAGCCGGAACTATAGGCACACTTGCGGACAAAACCGCCTACGGCTATGTTAAAAAATATGCCGATGAGAGAGGGCTGAACCTGAACAGCGCCGAAATAAACAGGCTTGTTCAGGGCTGCGTGGGAATTAAAAAGACAACAGGTCAGCACCCCGGCGGTCTTATGGTTGTTCCCTCGGACAACTCTATTTACAATTTCTGCCCTGTTCAGCACCCTGCAAACAAGGTCAATTCGGACGTTATAATAACCCATTTTGACTATCACTCCATAAGCGGCAGACTTTTGAAGCTTGACGAGCTGGGGCACGATGTTCCCACAATTATGCATATGTATAAGGAAATGACAGGAGTTGACCCTATAACCATACCTATGGGAGACAAAAAGGTTATGTCTCTGTTTACATCTCCCGATGCTTTGGGGGTAACAAGGGAGGATATAGGGGTTGAAACAGGCTCTTTGGGTCTGCCTGAGTTCGGAACAGCCGGAGCAAGGCGAATGCTTACGGAAACACAGCCCACAACCTTTTCGGAGCTTGTGAGACTTTCGGGTCTTGCACACGGTACCGATGTATGGGCAGGCAACGCTCAGGAGCTTATTAAAAACGGAGTGGCAACCCTTAAAGAGGTTATTGCAACCCGTGACGACATTATGACCTATCTTATTTCAATGGGGCTGCCCGATACGGAAAGCTTTAATATAATGGAAAAGGTCAGAAAGGGCAAGGGCTTAACCCCTGAGTGGGAGGCTCTTATGCGTGAGCATAACGTTCCCGAATGGTATATCGACAGCTGTAAAAAGATTAAATATATGTTCCCTAAGGGGCATGCGGCGGCTTATGTAACCAGCGCCGTAAGAATAGGCTGGTTTAAAATATACTATCCCTATGCGTTCTATGCGGCTTGCTTTTCAATGAAGCTTGCGTTTTTCAACTATTCTACCTGCTGCTTCGGCAGAGACAGGGTTTTGAAACGCAAAAAGGAGCTTGAAGCTATGGGAAAGGACGCAACCGCCAATGATAAAAACGAACTTACAACCCTCGAGCTTGTAAACGAAATGTACGCAAGAGGGCTTAAGTTTAAGAAAATAGATTTGTATGAGTCCGATGCGGTAAAATTTATTCAGACCGATGAGGGGCTTATGCCGCCCTTTGCTACAATTCCGAAGCTTGGCGAAACTGCCGCTAAGAGTATTGTGGAGGCAAGAAAAGACGGCAGGTTTGAAACAATTGACGACTTTATCGACAGAACCGCCGTAGGCAAGTCTCTTGTGGATTTGCTGAAGGAAAACGGTATATTGGAAGGAATACCCGAAACAAGACAGGTTTCGTTTTTTGAGTTATCTTAATCTGCGGCTTAAAAATCAGTTTTTAGGTATTTTGGGTTTTGTTT
>JAJBVU010000042.1 GCA_020859645.1 Eubacterium sp.
ATTTTATCCAAAATATCAATATAAACTCTGTTGATTTCTATTGAGGGAAATTCCCCTTCCGCAACGTATATATTAATTGCCATTTCAGATGTGCAGCTGTCAAAATCAATTTCCTTATGATAATTTAAAACACCGAGCAATTCCTCAACAATAATGGAAGCATCATCTTCATCGGAAACCTCGGTTTTAATGTCAATAACCTTTTCGTTTATTTTATTTTTGACAGTCAGTGTTCCCCAAATTGTATTATAAGGCTTTTTTATAAACATAGCTTTATCCCCTCCCCTGCTTAAAACTCAAGTGAAAGCTTGCAATTGACTTTCGATAATTTTCTTATGGTGTCAGCCGAAAAATTAACTGAATAAAGCTCATTTACCGCCGGTTCTGTAATTACATACAATACAACACCGGGAAAATCACAGGTTCTTAAATAAGTGTTAAGCTCATCTGCACTCTCTACAAATTTCTCTAAAAATTCACCCAGAGGGATATTAATATCATCTGTTTGTGTATAACGTGTGGAATAAGAACAATAGGACATTCTTTCGGAAGGCTCTTTCATTCGGTCTAACACACTCAGGTGATAATTATATCTGACATCTGTTGAATGATTGGGAATTAAACCCGTAATGTCAACAATTTTCTTAACGTCAAAGAATTTTGCCGCAATCTGTAAATCAAAACACACATTTATAACTTTTTTCTCCATATAGCCTCCCAACATCAGCCCTGTTCGTTAAGCCTTTTCCATTCATTGAAATCGGCTTCATAATAATACCAGTTTTCTTCTGACAAGGGCTCTGAGTTTGTGAGAAAATCGATTTCAAGGTCACTGCCATCTGCCGAATAGGCTATACCCTTGCCTATATCACGTGTTGACCACAACTGAAAATAAACTGTATTATTGCTTTTTACTATAATTTTATATTTGCGGTGCTTAAAAACATTATTAAGCTTTTTGACAAACTCATCGTCATTAATTTCAACAGTTCCCGTTTCCAAATCTTCACTTTGACCGTCGCTTACGTACCAGCAGCCGTAATCCTCGCTGCTGAATACGTAGTCACCGGAATCAATATTTACAGTATCATAAGGCTGATTTTCCAGATAATCCTTTATTTCGGAGATTGTTTCGTAATTTTTGTTATACTCTTTTGCAATAAGATCTTCGTTTCGGTAGTAAAAGCCGAACGCAGACAGTAAAAGTGAAATAAAAGAATACCAAAAGAATATTGCAGCAATACTTACCCCTATAAGAGCAATTTTTACCTTTTTATTCATAATAGTTTTATCCTCCGTAAGCTTTAAGCTTTAAAGCTAAACGCCTTTAATTTCTCTGTAAAGACCCCTTGCAAAGCTGTCGGTCATACCGCTTATATAGTCGCAGGCAAGCATAAGGCGAAGGTAAATTTTTTCGTCCTCCGGCTTATCCTTGCTGTAAGCCTCACAGGCTTTTCTGTAATTTTCGGAAATAAGGGAGAAAACTCTCATATTTATGCCGTCGGGGTCGTCCGGCTCTAAAACAGCAGGCACAAATGTATTCAAAAGAGTGCTTATAATATTATCTGCGCCAAGCTCCAAAAGGTAAATTTGGCGGTTTGAAAAGGCGTATTTATAGGCAATGTCTCCTAGACGGCTGAGAAGCTCCCCTTCATCTGTGCCGCTCAGAAGCTCTGTTTTAAATTCACCGTTCATCAATGCGGAGTAGTTTCTGCCGAAGCTTTCGGCGGCGGCGTTTAAAGCCTTTCTCTGAACATCCACAATAAAATTTTGAACGGCTTTATATTCTCCGGAAGTGTTTACAAGCAGCTTTCCGTATTCGCCAAGCTCCGCTTTAAGTTCGCCGAAGGAAATTAGCCCTTTCTTGAATGCGTCCTCAATATCAGCAGTTTTATAGGCAATATCGTCAGCCGCTTCCAAAAGAAAAACAAGGGGATTTCTTTTGCCCTCTGTTCCGCAGGAGCTGTCAATATCTTCAAAAATTTCCTTTTCCGAGTAGAATATTCCCATCTTGCTGCGTGTTTTATCTTTTTTCGTCGGGTCTGTTTCCGTTGAAAAACAGGGATATTTTATACAGGCGGAAAGCAAGCCCTTCGTCAGGTTCATACCGTGAAAATCCACTACATAGTGAAGCTTTGTCACAAGACGAAGAGCCTGTGCGTTGCCCTCATAGTTATAAAAATCCCCCTTCATTTGGGGTGAAAGTATGTCCCTTAAAAGCCTTCCCCTATATGTAAGAAGGGGCAGATTTTTCTTAAACCACTTTCTTATAACTGTTTCACCGAAATGACCGAAGGGCGGATTTCCTATATCATGAATAAGCCCGGCGCATGAAAGAATGTCGCAAATATCGTTTGAATATCGGGGCAGAAAGTCCCCGTCAAGCCCGTCTCTCATTATAACCGTAGCGGCGCACTTGCCTAAGGATCTGCCGAAGGATGAAACCTCTAAGGAATGGGTCAGACGTGTTCTTACAAAGTCGCTTTTATCAAGGGGAAAGACCTGTGTTTTGTCCTGAAGGCGTCTGAAAGAAGCGCTTGAAATAATTCTGTGATAGTCCTTTTCAAATTCCGAACGCAGATCGGCTCCCCTGCCGCTGCTTTTTCTTATTCTTTCACTGCATAAAAGCTTTTTCCATTCCATAGCAACCTATCCCTCGGTTCAATTATTTATTAAGTATCAGTCTTGCACCGCCGTAAATTCCTGCGTCATTGCCAAGCTTTGCAAGCTTAAATTCCGCATTTTTACAGGCATGAAAGGCAAACTGCTTATAATAGTCTCTGATAGTGTCTATAATTATGTCTCCGGCTTTGCTGACACCGCCGCCCACAACGAAAATCTGAGGGTCGATTATTGCCGCCACGTCAGCCAAAAAGCGGCCCATTCTTGCCCCGAAGAAGTGAAGCACTTCAAGCCCTACTTCGTCTCCGTCTCTTGCTGCGTCCAAAACGGATTTTGCATTTACCTCAACGTTTCTCAAAACAGAGTCCTTGTCGGATTCGCTGAGTATTCTCTGGGCACGTCTTACAAGACCTCCGGCTGAGCAGTACTGCTCCAAACAGCCGTAATTTCCGCATGAACAGGGTTCCTTTTCATTAATATTGATTACGGCATGACCTATCTCGCCTCCGGCTCCGTGGGATCCGTAAATAATTTTGCGGTTTAAAATAATTCCGCCGCCGATGCCTGTTCCAAGCGTAATCATAACCATATTTTTATAGCCTATGCCGCTGCCGTGGAAAAGCTCGCCCAAAGCCGCCACATTGGCGTCGTTTCCGGCTTTAACCTTAAAGCCTGAAATTTCGCTGAGCTCCTTTTCAATGTTTTTAACGCCCCAGCCCAAATTTACACAGCTGTCTACTGTTCCGTTGTCCAAAACAGGTCCCGGAACGCCTATGCCTATGCCCAAAATCATTTCCTTGTCAATACCCTTGCTGCGCATAACATTTTTAAGACTTTTTGAAATGTCCGTCAAAATGTGTTCGCCCTTGTCTCTTTTGTCCGTAGGTATAGACCACTTTTCAACAAGCTCGCCGTCTCTTGAGAAAAGTCCCATTTTTACGGCTGTTCCCCCTAAGTCAACGCCGAAAACAAATTTTTCGTTATTCATTAAAATCCCTCCTTTGAAAAGCTCTCCCTTCACAGGTTATTCCTCAATGTCCTTAATTTTGTCAATCATAGCGGCGCTGACAGCTTCTTTCATCATTTCGATTTCCGCATCGTCTGCATCCTGACGAATTATTCCGTCAACAACAACTGCGTCATGCTCACTCAGCACTCTTGTGGAGGTAGTAAGGGTCACAGTGTCCTCTCCGCTTTTATATTTAACGGTATAGCTTAAAAGTGAGGTTCCGTCCTCATTGCTTTCAAGGCTGTAATCCAAAACATCGGCAGGGGCGTCTGTAGAGGAAAAGCGTTCAGCCGCTTCCTCTGCGCTTTGGGGAATAGTTGAAGCGTCAAACACATCTTCGCCCAAAATCGAAGCGGTTATAATTTTGTCGCCCTGTTGGAGACGGGTGCAGTTTTTATTGTCTAAGGTTATGTCCCATTCTCCTCCGGGAAGGCTTAAGTCTATCCCCGATTCTCCTGTATATTCGTCCTCGGCTTTTGAATATTCCTCTGTGGTTGTCTCAACGGCTGCAGCAGTGTTTTCTTCACTTTCAGACCCTGTGTTTGTGGTTACGCCCTTCGCCCCTCCGCAGGCAGTAAGAAAAGCAAGACACAAAACAGCGGAAGCCGCTGAAATTCTTTTATAATATTTAAATGCTTTCATTCAAAACACTTCCTTTCGAAACCGAAATATTTTTGCCCTCAGATGTTTTTTCAAGATTTCTCTCCGCAACCGAAAGCATAAGTTTAATTCTGTTAAGCTGGTTTACCTCGCTTGCACCGGGGTCATAGTCTACCGCAACTATATTTGAAAGAGGATAGCGTCTCTTAAGCTCCTTTATAATGCCCTTTCCCGTAACGTGATTGGGAAGGCACGCAAAGGGCTGAGTGCAGACGTTGTTAAGAACGCCGGTTTGAATAAGCTCTACAAGCTCAGCTGTTAAAAACCAGCCCTCGCCTGTTTGGTTGCCAAGAGAAACTATAGGCGCTGCAAGCTCCCCAAGCTTTGCAATATCCGCAGTAGGCTCAAAGTGAACGCTCTTTTTAAGTGCGTCCTGCATGGGCTTTCTCACTCTTTCGATGTATTTTATGCCTATTGATGTAAGAACCGTTGTGGAGTGCTTAAAGCCCAGATATTTCTCTTTAAATGTACAGTTGTAAAAGCTGTAAAGGAAGAAGTTTAAAAGGTCGGGAACAACCGCCTCAGCCCCTTCTTTTTCAAGCAAGCCCACAATATCGTTGTTGGCTGTGGGGTGGAACTTAACCAAAATTTCACCTACAACCCCAACCTTCGGCTTAACAATGTCCCTTCTGGGCAGATTGTCAAATTCCTCAACAATCTTCTTTATGTTTTTCTTAAACTCCCCTGATTTAGGCTTAACAACAGCCTTTTCGCAGATCTGCATCCACTTTTCGCAAAGTCTGTCTGCCGCACCCTCTTCCGCTTCATAGGGACGTGTAGCGTAGAGAACCTTGCACAAAAGGTCGCCGTAAATACAGCCCTGCAAAGCCCCTATAATCATTTTATAGCTGTAGGTAAAGCCGGGGTTTTTCTCAAGACCCTGAGCCGATACGCTGACAACGGGAATTTGAGGATAGCCTGCCTTCTTTAAGGCTCTTCTTATAAAGCCCACATAGTTTGAAGCACGGCAGCCGCCGCCTGTCTGGCTCATTAAAAGAGTAGTGTTGTCAGGGTCATATTTGCCGGAGTTTAAGGCTTCAAGAAGCTGACCGACTACTATTAACGCCGGATAGCAGGCGTCATTGTTTACATATTTTAAGCCTATGTCAATTGCCTTTTTGTCTATAGCCGGCATAACCTCCAAATTATAGCCTACCGCTCTCAAAGCCGGCTTAATTATTCTGAAGTGATAAGGCGCCATCTGAGGCATAAGCAGTGTATGAGTTTTTTTCATTTCCTTGGTGAAAATAACTCTGCCTACGGGCTTTGCCGCCTTAACGGGCTTTATGTTTTTAATTCGTCTGTCCTCAACTGCCGCAAGAAGGGAACGTATTCTTATTCTTGCGGAGCCTAAGTTGTTTACCTCGTCGATTTTAAGCACAGTATATATTTTCTTGCTTGCTCTTAATATATCCGCAACCTCGTCTGTGGTAATTGCGTCAAGACCGCAGCCGAAGGAGTTAAGCTGAACAAGCTCCAAATTTTCCTTTTCTCTTACAAGTGAAGCCGCTCCGTAAAGACGTGAATGATATGCCCACTGGTCTCTTACGTTTAAGGGACGGGGGATTTTGCCTAAATGTGCAATAGAATCCTCTGTGAGAACCGCCACATTGTAGGAGGTTATCATTTCGGGAATACCGTGGTTGATTTCAGGGTCGGTGTGATAGGGTCTGCCTGCAAGGACAATTCCCAACATTCCCGTTTCTTCCAAAATCTCTAATGTTTCCTCGCCCTTTTTACGCATATCCGCACGGTACGCCTGCTGTTCGTCCCATGCCCTGTCGGCGGCTTTCTTAATTTCGTCTTTGGGAATATCCGAAAATTCCTGCTGAAGTCTCTTTATTAAGAAGAATTTGTCATTAAGGCTGAAAAAAGGATTTTTAAAAATAATATCGGGGTTATGTATTTCTTCCATATTATTTTTAATGTTTTCCGGGTAACTTGTAACAATGGGGCAGTTATAGCAGTTATCCGCCGACATAATTTCCTGATGCTCATATGAAACACAGGGGTAGAAAATAAACTTGCAGCCGTTGTCTATAAGCCATTTTACATGACCGTGAACAAGCTTCGCCGGGTAGCAGACGGATTCTGAGGGTATGGACTCTATGCCTAACTGATATAAGTCTCTGCTTGACTTGGGAGACAGCTTTACACTGTAGCCCAGTTCCGTAAAGAACGTAAACCAGAATGGATAGTCCTCATACATATTCAGAACTCTGGGAATGCCCACAACTCCCCTTTCGGCGTGAGCTTCGGGAGTGGGAATATAGCCGAAAAGCCTGTTATATTTATATTCAAAAAGATTGGGAACGCAGCTTGAACTGGGATCTTTCCCCAAACCTCTTTCACAGCGGTTTCCCGAAATAAAACGGCGGTTTCCGCTGAATTTGTTTATAGTAAGTAAGCAGTGGTTGGCGCAGCCCTTACATCTTGTAAACGATGACGTAACGGTTAAGCTTTCAAGCCCTTCCTTTGTAATAGTTGTGCTTTCAACGCCCTCTTCATATTTCGCTTTCGCTATAAGAGCCGCTCCGAAAGCACCCATAATTCCTGCAATGTCGGGACGGATTGCTTCTCTTTCCGAAATAAGCTCAAAGGCACGCAGAACGGCGTCATTATAAAATGTTCCGCCCTGAACAACTATCTGTTCGCCCAGCTCCTTGGGGTCTGTTACCTTAATAACCTTCTGAAGTGCATTTTTAATTACGGAATAAGCAAGACCGGAGGAAATATCCGAAACCTCAGCCCCTTCCTTCTGAGCCTGCTTTACTCTTGAATTCATAAAGACAGTACAGCGTGAGCCTAAGTCAATGGGGCTTTTTGCAAAAAGAGCCACCTTGGCAAAATCCTGAACCTTAAGTGAAAGGCTTTTTGCGAATGTCTCTATAAAAGATCCGCAGCCTGCGGAACAGGCTTCATTCAAAAGCACTGAATCTATAACTCCGTCTTTAATTCTTATGCACTTCATATCCTGACCGCCTATGTCAAGAATAAAGTCAACCTTGGGGTTGAAAAATGCCGCAGCCTTGTAGTGGGCAACTGTTTCGATTTCGCCTAAATCAAGGGTCAGAGCAGCCTTAATAAGCCCTTCGCCGTAGCCCGTAACGCAGGACTTTCCTATTTTAACGCCCTCGGGAAGAAGGCGGTAAATTTCCTTTAACGCTCCCATAACCACCTTAAGGGGTGCGCCCTCGTTTCCGGCATAATAAGAATAGAGAAGTGTTCCGTCGTCCCCTATTACCGCAAGCTTTGATGTGGTTGAGCCTGAATCTATTCCCAAAAAGACTGTTTTGCCTGTGTAGTCCTTAAGGCTTCCCTTTTTGACTATAGCCTTGTTGTGGCGGTCTGTAAATCTTTCATAATCCTTTTCCGACTTAAAAAGAGGGTCAAGGCGGTTAATTTCCATAGAAAGATGCTTTTCGCCCTTAAGGTTGGCTATAAGCCTGTCAAATGTAAAGGTTCCCTTTCCCTCTGATTTAAGAGCAGAACCCATTGCCGCAAAAAGGTGTGAGTTTTCAACCTCTATAACCTCTCCCTCTTTAAGCCCCAAAACGTCCACAAAACGAGCCTTAAGCTCTGTTAAAAAGTGAAGAGGACCTCCCAAAAAGGCAACTCTGCCCTTTATGGGCTTTCCGCAGGCAAGGCCGCTTATGGTCTGCGAAACAACGGCGTGGAAAATCGATACCGCCAAATCCGGCTTGCTTGCTCCTTCGTTAATAAGGGGCTGAATGTCGGACTTTGCAAAAACGCCGCATCGAGCCGCAATGGGGTAAATTACCTCATAATCCTTGGCATATTCGTTAAGCCCCTGAGCGTCTGTCTGAAGCAGTGTAGCCATTTGGTCGATAAATGAGCCTGTTCCTCCGGCGCAGATACCGTTCATTCGCTGTTCAAGACCGCCCTTAAAGTAGATGATTTTTGCGTCCTCACCGCCGATTTCAATGGCTACGTCTGTGCCCTTGGCTTTCTGTTCGATAGCCTCCGCAACCGCAACCACCTCTTGAATAAAGGGTATGCCTATCCATTCGCCTATTGAAAGACCGCCTGAGCCCGTAATCATAGCAGAAAACTCAGCATTAGGGTCGGGACAGCCTTTTTTTGCGTCCTCCAAAAGCTCCAAAAGGGTCTGCTGAATGTTTGATAAGTGCCTTCTGTAATCTCCGTAAATAAGATTGTCAAATTCGTCAAGACAGGCAATTTTTATTGTTGTTGAGCCAATATCAATGCCCACTTTCATTTTGTTCATTTTATCATTCCTCACAAAAAAATATACGGGAAGCCCTTAAAAAGCTTCCTAAACTGTTTTTTGTCATTTTGCCTTATTATTTTATTAAGCTATATGTTATCACAATTCTTCAATTTTTGCAAGCCGTTATTGAATGATTAATCGGCTTTATATTCTTAATTATACTATCGCCTTTTTAATTTGTCTACCTGTTAAAAAGTGAAAAATAATTGAAGCCTTGGAAAAAACATTAATCGGTTTTAGCGCCTTCAATGCTTTTTTCGAACAATTGTCTTTGTCATAACATCAGAGGAAGGCAAATTATCGAAAACAAAATAAAGTGACCTCACTGTTGTAATTCTGCGGATTTTCCTGTAAACTTACAGTAAAAAAACAGGAATTACCGCATACAAAGGGAGGTCACTATGAATAATATAAAAGCTTTTTATATCAGGCTTGAAAAGTCCTGTTCCGTTATAACAGGTATTCCCAGCTCCTTTGCTTTCTTATTTTTTGCTGAGGTTGAATTTATATCATTATTAATAAGGTAGTCCGTTTTCTTTGAAACACTTCCCGTAACCTTTCCCCCTCTCTGTTCAATAGCCTCCTTCAAGGCTCTGCGGTTGGGATAAAGGCTTAAATCCCCTGTTATAACAAAGGTCTTTCCTTTCAAATCCTTGGGGCTTTCACTTGTTTCTTCCTTAATTATTTCAACTGTTTCCAAAAGCCTTTCAAGAAGGCTTATATTTTTGTCATCTTTAAAATATCTTGCAAGACTTTCGGCAATAACCTCTCCGAAGCCGTCTATTTCCACAAGGGTTTCCTTATCAGCCTTTATAATTTCTTCAATGTCATAAGAAAATCTTTCACAAAGAAGTCTTGCGTTTCCGAGCCCCACATTTTCAATTCCCAAAGCAAAAATAAGGTTAGGCAGACGAACGCTTTTGGCTTTTTCCAAAGCGGCAGCAAGATTTTCAAAGGACTTTTCGCCGAAGCCCTCCATAGCCACAATTTCGCTCTTAAATCGACCCAAAGCGAATATATCGGGGTAGTATTCTATAAAGCCCTTATCTACAAATTTTTTTATTGTCTCATCACTTAAGCCCTCAATATTGAAGGCGTCTCTGGAACAAAAATGGCTCAGGCTTTCAACAATCTGCGCCCGGCAATTTGGATTGGGGCATTTCAAAGCCTTTCCGTCTCTTAAAGCCACAATTTCAGTTTCGCTTCCGCAGACAGGGCATTTTTCGGGAGGCTTTGCGGTTCCGCTTTTTGTGAGATTTTCCGCAATTTGAGGAATAATCATATTGGCTTTATAAACCGTTATTCTGTCGCCTATTCCCAGCTTCAGCCCCTCCACTATGCTCAAATTGTGAAGGCTTGCCCTTTCAACGGTGGTTCCCTCAAGCTCCACAGGCTCAAAGGACGCAATGGGGTTTATAAGCCCTGTTCGGGATGTGTTCCAAATTATGTCCTTAAGCACTGTTTCGGCGGTTTCGTCTGCCCACTTAAAGGCAATAGAGTCACGGGGGAATTTTGCCGTTGCCCCTAAGCTTCTGCTGTAGCTTATATCATTAAAAGTTAAAACAAGCCCGTCTGTGGCAAAGGGGTTATTTTTGATTTTCTCTTCAAACTCCGAAACAGCCGCAGCCGCATCTTCTGACTTAACCTTCTTCTGCTCCACAACCTCAAAGCCCAAGCTCTCAAGAAAAGAAAAACCCTCTGATTTTGTCTCGAAGTCCTTTCCCTCAGCCGAAACAAGGGTGAAAATTATACAGTTTACCTTTCTTTGGGCGCAGACCCGGCTGTCTAACTGCCTGACTGTTCCGCTGCATAAATTTCTGGGGTTCTTATATTTTTCCTCGGCAATAAGCCCTTCATTTATTCTTTCAAAGTCCTTAAACTTAATAACCGCTTCCCCACGCAGAACCAGCTCCCCCTTAAAGCCTATTTCAAGAGGAATGTTTTCAAAGGTTCTTGCGTTGTGGGTTATGTCCTCACCTATAACGCCGTTTCCCCTTGTGACAGCCCTTTCAAGTTTGCCCTGTCTGTAGGTCAAAACAATAGTCAAGCCGTCAAGCTTCCACGACAAAAGTCCTTCTCTGCCCCCTAAAAAAGAAGCAAGCTTTTCAGGCTCCTTAGTTTTGTCAAGAGACAGCATTTTCTTCTCATGCCGAACCTTTTCAAGCCCCGTCAAAACCTCATAGCCTACATTTTGTGTAGGGCTTTGAGCCAAAACAATTCCCGTTTCCTTTTCAAGAGAAACAAGCTCGTCATAAAGGGCGTCATATTCCCTGTCGGTCATAATTTCTCTTGCTTCCTGATAATAAGCCTTAGAAGCTTGGTTCAGCCTTTCGCAAAGCTCCTTAATTCTGTTAAGTTTATCCATATTTTCACCGTCTTATAT
>JAJBVU010000007.1 GCA_020859645.1 Eubacterium sp.
GTTTAATGTGATAAAATCATAAGAGTGTAAAAAGTGCTGAAAAAATTCCGCTGTCAAAGCTTTTATAATTGCGGATATTAGGGCGGAAAGGAATTGTCGGAAAAGACAAAAGGTAAAAATATTATTAAAATTACAAATTAACTTTTTATAATCTAATCACCTGAGGACACAGATATGCTTGACAAAATATTTTATATTATTAAGGTTATAATAAGCGGCATTGTTTTAGCAGCAGCAATGTTTACACGGGGCTGTACGTCCGACAATTATATAGAAAACTATGATTCATACGAAAAAATGTTTAAAGCCTTGGAGGATAACAACTCTCAAGCCTTCGCAGAAGCGGTTAATGAGGGCGCCGACCCAAATCAGTTTGACAGCAGCCACGGAGGAACCCTTTCTCCTTTGGTATATGCCGTAAATGAGGGCAGGTCAAAAAGCATAATAAAAACTATTTTAAATTATGACATAGACCCCAACTTAGTTGACAAGTCCGGAATGACTGTTTTTTATGAGATTTTAGAAAGTGATGAAGCATATAACAGGCTGCTGCCGGAAGCAGACCTAAACTTTGTAAGTGAAAAAGGCGAAAACGGCTTTGACTATTTGATAAAAAATAATTCAAAGGTTCTGCAGGAAACAGGGGTAAAAAGTGCAAACTTTAAGTCTTTGACTGAAGCGGGAGCCGAGGTAACGGCGGAAAACATAGAAAGAATGATAGACAAAATCAATGAAAGAGGTGCAAAGCTGTCATATTTATATGATTTAAAAATTCTTATAGATAACTGCAGATCGGCAATTGATGAAGAAAATGTGTATGCAGCCTTCAAGGGTACATTCTCCGAAAAGAATGAGTGTGACAGCGATCTCGTTTTATACGGTCTTGCGGCGAGCTGCGAAAGCAGTGTTTTAAGCAAGTACATAGATGAGGACAGCGACTTGAATTTTCTGCTTCAAACGGCAATTATCTGCGGAAACCTTGACTGCGTCAAATATTTGACGGAAACCGGTGCGGAGCTTATATACGAAGCAGACGGCAGTACAAAATATAATATAAGGCTTGCGGCTCAGTATAATAACACAGAGGTGCTTGATTATATTATATCTGTCGACCCTGCGGCAATAGACGATTGTGTTTATTTGGCTGCGGAAAACCGTAATTTGGATATGATTAAATTCCTTATGGGCAAAGGCGCAAAAATTTATAACAAAAATGCTTTTGACAAAGCCCTTCAGAACGATGATAATGAAATCATAAAATATTTTATTGAAAACGGATTTAACATAAATGATGTGGGAAATAACGGTCTTAACAAGTATATGGTTGATATATACAGCTCCTGTGATATTGATACCATAAAAACAGCGGAAAAATATGCAGAAGAATTAAATGAAAATGATATAGCTGCCGCACTTTATGATTGTGCTTATTTCAGGAATTATGATGCCCTGGTATATCTGAAGGAATCAGGTGTTGCTGATTTTAATGTCTGTGACACAGTATATGATAACGAAACCGGAGAATATCACTTTTTGGAATCTACTACTCCATTAATAGCTTCAGTAGAACGGGGATATTATGAAATTGTACGGTTTTTGGTTGAAAACGGAGCCAATACAAAGGATTATGCGGACAGTATGAAAAAAGAGCTTGCATCCTATGCGGGAAAAATCGATGACATTTATGCATATTTGATAAGCAAGGGTATTATTGAAGCCGAAGAAGAGGAAACTGAAGATAAAGCTGACTTAACGGTTTTTGAAGAAGCCCTCAAAGACTATGAAAAAAGCAATAAAAAAAGCAGACCCATTACAGATTTATGGAAAGAGCTTGATTTATAAAAGGCTTAAAAATGACAATAAAAAACGGTTCTCAAAAGGTCAATTGATCTTATGAGAGCCGTTTGTGTTTATTAAAGTACTTTATCCAAAAATTCCTTTAAGCGGTCGCTTTTGGGGTTTGTGAAAAATTCGTCGGGGGTGTTTTCCTCCAAAATTTTTCCGTTTTCCATAAAGATAATACGTGAGCCTACTTCACGGGCAAAGCCCATTTCGTGGGTAACAACAACCATTGTCATCTTCTGTCTTGCAAGCCCCTTCATAACGTCCAAAACCTCGCCTACCATTTCCGGGTCAAGGGCTGAGGTGGGCGCGTCAAAAAGCATTACGTCCGGTTCCATACAAAGGGCACGAACGATAGCTATACGCTGCATCTGACCGCCCGAAAGCTGATTGGGATAGCTTTCCGCTCTGTCTGCAAGCCCTACCTTTTCCAAAAGCTCCATAGCCTTTGCTTCAGCCTCCTGCTTGCTCTTTTTAAGAAGCTTCATAGGCCCTAAGATCAGGTTTTTCATAATGCTCATATGGGGGAAAAGATTAAACTGCTGAAAAACCATTCCCATTTTACGGCGGTGTCTGTTAAGATTGTTTTTAGGATCGGTTATGTCCGAGTCTTCAAAGTAAATGTGACCGTCGGTTGGTATTTCAAGAAGGTTTAAGCAGCGGAGGAAGGTTGACTTTCCCGAACCGGAGGGACCTATAACAACCACAACCTCGCCGTTATCGATTTGGTTGTTTATGTGGTCAAGGGCTAAGGTTGCGTTGCCGAAGTCCTTTGTTAAATTAACTACTTTAATAAGAGGTTCATTTGCCCCTGTTTTATCAGCGTTTTTCACTTGAGGTCAGCCTCCTTTCAAGCTTGTCAAGCACGGTTCTCAAAATAGTAACCACAATCAAATAGAGTGCGGCTGCTGCAAGAAGAGGCATATAAGCGTCATAGGTTGAATTTCTGATAATAAGAGCCTTTGAGAGCAGGTCCTCAAGAGCAACCATACTTGCAACGGAGGTTTCCTTAAGAAGTGTTATAAGCTCGTTGCAGAGCATAGGAAGAGCAATTTTGATTGCCTGGGGCAGGATAACATACCACATTGTGCTGACAAAACCGAAGCCCAGACTTCTGCCTGCTTCCATCTGACCCTTGGGAACACCGTTAAGACCGCCTCTGATAATTTCCGCAATGTATGCGCTTGAATTAATGGTGAAGCCCAAAATAGCTATTGCCACCTTGTTGCGGCTGTTGGCGAAAATACAGAAGTAGATAATCATAATCTGCACGATTGTAGGCGTGCCCTGAATTATAATTAAGTAAACCTTGCAGACAGCATTAAGAACGGAAAGTATAATGTTGCCGATTTTTTGTGTAAAGGAGTAGCGGGGCAGCTTTTGGCGGCTGTCGTGAGTGGCTCTTATTATGGCAATAAGGGAGCCTAAAATAAGACCGAAAATGAATGAGAAAAACGTCAGCTTAAGTGTAACCCACAAGCCCTGAAGAAGCCATGTCCAGCGGTCCTGATAAATAAAGTTGTTATAAAAGTTTGCTGAGATTTTTTCCACCCATTCCGGAGATGTGAAAAAAACCAAAATGTTATATAATATTTCTTTCATATTAAATCCTCAATTTTGAAAAAGGGGGTGAAGGAAACTCACACCCTTGAAAGTAACTAATGTTATCAGTCTTCTACAAGATATTCGTCAAGAATTGCCTGAAGTGTTCCGTCAGCTTCCATATCTGCAAGAGCTGAGTTGATAGCGTCAAGAAGTGCTTCGTTGTCCTTGCTTACGCAGATAGCATACTGCTCTGATGTGAGAGGATCGGGAAGAATTTCAAGACCTTCATTTGCGTTTACGATGCTCTTTGCAGGCTGATTGTCGATTACGATAACTTCAATCTTGTTTGAAAGAAGAGCCTGACCTGTTTCAACAGCACTTGAAAAACGCTGAATTTCAGCTGCTTCAATACCGTTTTCTGCGTCTGAAACATAGTCATCGCCTGTTGTGCCTCTCTGAACACCGATGATCTTTCCGTTTAAGTCCTCAACGGAAGTAATGTCTGAGCCTTCGGGAACAACGATAACCTGACCTGCTTCAACGTAAGGAGTAGAGAAGTTTACGTTTACAAGTCTTTCTTCGTTTACTGTCATACCTGCGATACCAACGTCGATTTTTCCGCTTGTAACGGCAGGAATAATTGCGTCAAAGTCCATATTTTCAACAACAGCTTCAAGACCTAATCTTTCGCCGAGTTCAGCTGCGATGTCAGCGTCAATGCCTACAACCTCGTTGTTGTCGATTGACTCATAGGGAGGGAATGATGCGTTTGTTCCCCAAATAAGCTGACCGTCTTCAACTGTTGTGACAACTGCCTCTGTGTCCTCTGAAGCCTCGTCTGATGCTTCAGCTTCAGCTGATGTGTCGGCTGAGTCTGCTGTGTCTGTGCTGCCGCCGCAGGCTGCAAGTGAAAGTGTCATAGCCCCTGCAATTACAACGGCTGTTAATGCTCTGAAATATTTCATAATTAATTTTCCTCCTTGGATGATTTGATATAACATCGATAAATAACTTATCTTTAATCATTCTATTACATATTTATTCAAAAGTAAAGTCTTTTTTTGAATTTTTAAAAATTTTATTTGGTACTATTAATACAACATTATCAGCGTCACAGGCTTTAATCCGAAGTATTTTGTTTAATTATACGAGAAAGCACAGCCTTGGGAGAAGCTGTGCTTTCGTAATAAAATATTAAGGAGATGAATTATATAATAACACGGCTTCGCCGCATTATCCGAAATCAGATTGGGCTTTTTACTTGCTCTTCAAATATCTGTCGCACTCCAAAGCGGCTTCTCTGCCCTCGTGAATAGCCCAAACCACGAGAGACTGACCTCTCCTCATATCCCCGGCGGAAAATACACCGTTAAGACTTGTGGAATATTTTCCCTTAGGGGTCAAAACATTGCTTCTTGCATCGGTTTCAAGTCTCAGCTCATTTATAACTCCCTGTTCGGGGCCCATAAAGCCCATAGCTATAAGAAGAAGCTGACAGGGCAAAACCTTTTCTGAGCCGGCAATAGGCTTGGGAATCATTCTTCCCCCCTGGTTTACCCATTCAACCTTTGAGGTGTGAACCTCTTTTATGTTGCCGAAGGCATCGCCCACAAGCTTGGTGGCTGTAGTGAGATAGGTTCTGGGGTCTTTGCCGTAAAGGTAAATAGCCTCCTCCTGACCGTAGTCAACCTTTTTGATTTTGGGCCACTGAGGCCAGGGGTTTTCTTCTCTTCTGCCCACAGTCAGCTCAGGCATAATTTCAAGCTGGGTTACACTCTTGCAGCCGTGTCTGATAGATGTACCGACGCAGTCTGTACCCGTATCGCCGCCGCCGATTATAACAACGTCCTTGCCCTTTGCGCTTATATATTCGCCGTCCTGAAGGTTTGAGTCCAAAAGGCTCTTTGTGTTTCTTCTCAAAAAGTCAACGGCAAAGTAAATTCCGTTAAGGTCACGGCCTTCAATCTTTAAATCCCTCGGCAATGTTGCTCCGCAGCAGAACACAGCGGCGTCAAACTCCCCTACCAGCTTTTCGGCTGAATAGTTTTTGCCTATTTCGGTGTTGGTTTTAAACTCAATGCCCTCTTCCTTAAGAATACCTATTCTCCGCTCAACAACCTTTTTGTCAAGCTTCATATTGGGTATTCCGTACATAAGCAGTCCGCCGCAGCGGTCGGCTCTTTCGAAAACCGTAACGTTATGTCCCAGCCTGTTAAGCCTTTCGGCACAGGAAAGCCCCGAAGGTCCTGAGCCTACAACTGCAACGCTTTTGCCTGTTCTTCTCTTAGGCGGCTTGGGAACAACCTTCCCCTGTTCAAACATTTTATCTATAATGTGAACCTCTATATTTTTGACCGTTACTGAAGGCTCGTGCATACCCAGTGTACAGCTGCCTTCGCACAGTGCCGGGCAGACTCTTCCCGTAAATTCGGGGAAGGGAGAGGTCATAGAAAGCCTTCTGTATGCCTCTTCATATTTACCTCTGTAAACAAGATCATTCCATTCGGGGATTAAATTTCCCAAGGGACAGCCCCCTACAACGGGGTCGCCGGTATGACAGAATGGAATACCGCAGTTCATACAGCGTGCGCCCTGTTTTTCAAGAGATTTTTCATCAAAATGAGTGTGGAACTCATTCCAGTCTTTTATTCTTTCTTCAGGAGACCGATCCGTCGGCAGCTCCCGTTTATATTCCATAAATCCGGTAGGCTTACCCATTAACGCTCACGCTCCTTTCAGGCTGCATATAGGCTGTTCCCGTAACCTCCGCAAAGGCTTTCATCTTTGCTTCCTCGTCGGTCATACCTGTTTCCATACATTTTCTTATTTCAAGAGTAACCTTCTTATATGTTTCGGGGATAACCTTAACAAAGTTTTTAACCTCTTTGTCCCAGTTATCCAAAAGGTATTTTGCCCTCTTGCTGCCTGTATATTTAAGATGATTTTCAATCATTGTTTTAAGCTCGGCAATATTTTCGCCGTCAAGCTCTTCTATAAGAACAAGCTCCTTGTTGCACTTCTTTTCAAAGTCGCCATAGTTATAAACATAGGCTACACCGCCGGACATACCTGCGCCGAAGTTTCTGCCTGTTTTGCCTAAAACAGCAACCTTTCCGCCGGTCATATATTCGCAGCCGTGCTGACCTACGCCCTCAACAACTGCGGTTATGCCTGAGTTTCTGACACAGAAACGCTCCCCTGCAACGCCGTTTATGTAGGCTTCGCCGTAAATTGCGCCGTAGAAGGCTACATTGCCTATGATTACGTTTTCGGAAGCCTCAAAGGTTGCGTCCTCGGGAGGAACAACTATAATTTTTCCGCCGGAAAGACCCTTTCCGATGTAGTCATTTGAGTCGCCTACAAGCTTCATTGTTACGCCGTGTGTCTGGAATGCTCCGAAGGACTGACCTGCCGAGCCTACAAAGGTAAGATTAATTGTGTCGTCGGGCAAGCCCTTAGCACCGTAAACCTTTGTAATTTCCCCTGAAAGAATAGTGCCCACAACTCTGTTTATGTTGGTTATTTTAAGAGATGTGTTTACCTTCTTTCCGCTCTTAATAGCGGAGTCCGAAAGTCTTACAAGTGCATTTACGTCAATAGACTTTTCAAGACCGTGATCCTGCTTCATTGTGCAGTATCTTTCGTTATCGTTTGAACAAATCTTAGGCTGATAAAGAAGGTCGGTTAAGTCTACTCCCGCAGCCTTCCAATAGTCAATACGTCTGGGAACAAGCTTTTCAACGTGACCTATAAGACCGTTGACTGTTTTAACGCCTATTTTAGCCATCCATTCACGGAGATCCTGAGCGATGAACTTCATAAAGTTTTCAACGTATTCGGGCTTTCCGCAGAATTTAGCCCTGAGCTTAGGGTTCTGTGTGGCAACGCCTACGGGGCAGGTGTCAAGGTTGCACACTCTCATCATTACACAGCCCATTGAAATAAGGGGACCTGTGGCAAAACCGAATTCCTCTGCGCCTAAAAGTGCAGCAACTAAAACGTCACGGCCTGTTAAAAGCTTTCCGTCTGTTTCTATGGTAACTCTGTTTCTTAAGTTGTTCATCAAAAGCGCCTGATGAGTTTCGGCAACGCCTAACTCCCATGGCAAGCCCGTATGTCTTACGGAGGTTCTGGGTGCTGCGCCTGTTCCGCCGTCATAGCCCGAAATAAGTATAACGTCAGCCAAGCCCTTAGCAACACCTACCGCAACAGTACCTACACCGGCTTCGGAAACAAGCTTAACCGAAATTCTTGCGTTTGTGTTTGCATTTTTAAGGTCGTGTATAAGCTGAGCCAAGTCCTCGATTGAGTAAATGTCATGGTGAGGGGGCGGTGAAATAAGGGATACACCGGGGGTTGAGTGTCTCGACTTTGCAATCCATGGGTAAACCTTCTTTCCCGGTAAGTGTCCGCCTTCGCCGGGCTTTGCGCCCTGAGCCATCTTTATCTGAATTTCTATGGCGTTTTGAAGATAGTTTATGGTTACGCCGAATCTGCCCGAAGCAACCTGTTTGATTGCGGAGCTTCTGCTGTCGCCGTTGGGGTCTTTAATATATCTTTCGGGACGCTCGCCGCCTTCGCCTGAGTTGCTCTTGCCGCCCAAACGGTTCATAGCTACAGCCATACACTCGTGGGCTTCCTGACTTATTGAGCCGTAGGACATAGCCCCTGTCTTAAATCTCTTAACGATTGACTCAACAGGCTCAACCTCGTCTATGTTTATGGGCTTGTCAATAAGCCTTATTTTAAGCATACTTCTTATAGTTGAAAGCTGTTCGGAATAGTCGTTCATCATTTCGGCATATTCCTTATAAAGCTTATAATCCCCTGTTCTTACAGCCATTTGAAGCTTATAAACCGATTCGGGGTTGAACATATGATATTCGCCCCTGTTCTTCCATTTATATTCACCGCCTGCTTTAAGAGGCTCGTCAGCTGTTATGGGGTCAAAGGCTATGTTGTGTCTGATAGTGGTTTCCTTTTCAAGCTCAGGCATTCTTATTCCGCCGATTCTTGAAACAGTACCCGTAAAGTATTTGTCAATAAGCTCTTCGCCTAAACCCAAAGCCTCGAAAATCTGAGCACCCTGATATGACTGAATTGTGGATATGCCCATTTTAGACATAATCTTAACAATATTCTTTGTGATTATCTTCTGATAAAGCTTTGTTGACTCCTCGGGTGTTTTGTCTATATAGCCCTCCTTGTACATATTTTCAAGAGTTTCATATACAAGATAAGGGTTAATTCCGTTAGCGCCGTAGCCTACAAGGGCTGCAAAATGGTGAACCTCTCTGGGTTCCCCTGTTTCCAAAACTATGGAAACCTTCATTCTCTTGCCTGTTTCGATTAAGTGGTGGTGCAGACCCGAAACTGCCAAAAGTGCGGGAATAGCTACCTTGTTTTGGTCAACGCCCTTATCGGAAAGAACGAGAATGTTATATCCGTGCTTAACAGCAAGGTCGCAGGCTGCAAATGTTTCCTTCATAGCCGCTGCAAGACCGTTTTCGGCACCTCTTATATAGAAAATAGGAATAGTCACAGCCCTGAAGCCGTCCTCGTCAAGTCCTCTCAGCTTTGCAAGCTGTTCGTTTGTCAAAATAGGTGTTTCGCTTCTTATTCTGCGGCAGTTGCTTGCTTCAGGCTCAAGAAGATTTCCCTCACCGCCGAAATAGCAGTTTGAAGATGTAACAACCTGTTCTCTTATAGCGTCAATAGGCGGATTTGTAACCTGAGCAAAAAGCTGCTTGAAGTAGTTATATAAAAGCTGGGGCTTTTGAGAAAATACTGCCAAGGGTGCGTCAAAGCCCATAGCCGTAATAGGGTCCTCCCCCTTATCCATCATAGCCTTAAGGGTTAAGTCAATATCCTCCCAGCTGTAGCCGAAAGCCTTTTGTCTTGTCAGCAAAGGCAGCTTTTCCTTAAACACATTTTTCTTTATTTCAAAGGGCTTAGCAACCTCTTCCAAAATTCTTGCGGAAACCTCGCCTAAATGCTCCTCGGCATATTTCGCCTTAAGGTCGTCAAGCTCACGAAGGTTTTCTTCAAGCCACTTTCCGTAGGGCTTTTCGCTGACAACCTTCTGCTTGATTTCGGCGTCGTCTATAATTCTTCCGGCAGCTGTGTCTATAAGCAGCATTTTGCCGGGACGAAGTCTTTCCTTCTTAATAATATGCTTTGAGGGTATGTTAAGAACGCCGACCTCTGAGGAAAGAACAACCATTCCGTCATCGGTTACGTAATATCTCGCCGGTCTTAAGCCATTTCTGTCAAGAGTTGCCCCCACAACAATACCGTCGGTAAAGCCTATAGCAGCGGGACCGTCCCAAGGCTCTATCATAGTAGAGTTAAATTCGTAGAAGTCTCTCTTTTCCTTTTCCATACCGCTTTCATTTTCCCAAGGCTCGGGAACAACTGTCATAATTGCCTGGGGAAGAGAATATCCCGACAGATATAAAAGCTGAATGTAGTTGTCAAGCATAGCTGAGTCGGAGCCGTCCTCATTTACGGCAGGGAAAACCTTTTTAAGGTCATCGCCGAAATATTCAGACTTATACATATTTTCTCTTGCCTTTGACCAGTTTAAGTTGCCCCTGATGGTGTTTATTTCGCCGTTATGCATAAGGAAGCGGTTGGGGTGGGCTCTTTCCCAGTTGGGGAAGGTGTTGGTTGAAAATCTCGAGTGAACCATAGCTATCGAGGTTTTCATATCCAAATCCATAAGGTCAAGATAAAATCTGCTTACCTGTTCGGGAGTAAGCATACCCTTATATACAATAGTTCTTGAAGAAAGAGACGCAAAGTAAAAATAATTGTCTCCTCCTCTGCAATATCTTATTTCCTTTTCGGCTCTCTTTAAAATTACAAAGAGCTTTCTTTCAAAGTCAATGCCCGGGTTGATGTTTTCGGCTCTTTCGATAAACACCTGTGAAATATGGGGCATATTTTCCTTCGCTGTTACACCTATACAGTCGGAATAACAGGGCACCTCTCTTACTCCCAAAAACTTCTGTCCTTCTTCGAGAATAATGCTCTTTAAAATATTCAGACTTCGTGTTCGTGTTTCAATATCGGGCGACAAAAAGAGCATACCTACTCCGTAATCGCCTTTTTCGGGCAGACTGATACCCTCGTTCTGACAAACCTTTTTCATAAACCCGTGAGGTATCTGTAAAAGAACCCCTGCTCCGTCGCCGGAATCCGGGTCTGAGCCTGAGCCGCCTCTGTGTTTCAGGTTTTTCAGAATTTCAATGGCGCTTGTTACCAGCTCGTGAGAAATTGTTCCGTCGATATTGGCTATAAAACCAATACCGCAGCTGTCATGTTCAAAGCGAGGGTCATAAAGCCCCTGTTTTTCAGGTAAACCATTATAAACCACTGCAATTCCCTCCTTAATAAATATCCAAAATCTTACTTATTTCGTCCGGACAATCTTTGCCGAACGACAGAAAAAGGGACATTGAACGCCAATGTCCCTTAAAAACACATCTAAAAATATGTCAAGAATGATTATACTAC
>JAJBVU010000258.1:0-8668 GCA_020859645.1 Eubacterium sp.
ATTTTTATGGGATTTATTTATGAAAAGCGGCAGTATTGAAGCCTTTTTGGGCTTTAAGGAGTTTGAAGCGGCAGGCAGAAGGGAGAATATTCCCCAAGCCTGTGAGAAGGACGGCGAGCTGGGCTATGAGCATTGAAAAAATGAGAGGCGTTGTTATAAGAGAGGTTCCCGTAGGGGAGTCTGACAAGATTATTACCTTGCTTTCCAAGGAAGGGGGCAAGGTAAGCCTTTCTGCAAGAGGGGCAAGAAACGCCAAAAGCAAATTTCTTTCAAGCTGTGAGCTTTTTGCCTATTCCGACTTCACTGTTTACACCGGGAGAAAACACCCTTCTGTTTCAACGGCTTCACTGATAGACAATTTTTACGGCTTGCGGAAGGAAATAAAAGCCTTTGCCGCAGGCTCTTATTTGGCTGATTTTTTAAACAGGGTTGTTTTTGAAGGGGTAGAGTGCGACGAGATTTTAAGGCTTTTTTTGACGGCTCTTAAGGTTTTGGAGAAAGGCTCTGAGCCTCTTTTTACAACCACTGTTTTTGAGCTTAAATATTTTTATTTAAACGGTATGATGCCCGATTTTAATGAGATTATTCATTTCGGCGGCGATGAGCTTTTAAAGGGAACAGCTAAAGCACTTTTATACATAGGCTCAGCAGATGTAAAAAAAGTTTTTTCCTTTAATGTTTCGGAAGAAGTTTCAGAACAAATAAAGCGGATAAGGTATCTGCTTTTTAATGAGCAAATAGATATCCGCTTTAATTCATATGACTTTTTATTAAGCCTTTATTAATTTATGGGTTCCGAAAGGGTTACGCCCTGAATTTTTACATAAGCACAGTCCTCAAGGCTTACCTTTGTGTTTTCGTTGATTTCCTCTTCGGAAATTACCGAGCCTTCACTGCCTGACGCTGATGACAAAAGAGTAATTTTGCCTTCGGGAACCTCTTCCCCTTCATCTGCATATTCCATTCTTACTGCATATACTCCGGGCTGAATGTCAAAGCCCACCTTATACATTGCCTGTGGATCATAATATCCGTTTTTGGGTATATAGGCTTCCGCTTCGTCAATGGTAATTGCCACGCCGTCAAACTTGAGATATTGTCCTTCGGAAACAGTAACATAGGTTCTTACGTTGTATGTGCCGCTTGTTATAATAGAGGAAGGGTCTGCGCTTAAGTCCGTTACAAGTTCAAAATATCCTTCAGGGTAGTTGGGCTGCAAAACATATTCGCCTTCGGTCAGTTCGCCCTCTTGAGGTGTTTCCGATGCCGTTATGTAATAAACTCCGCCTTCATATTTTGTAACCTGTTTTTTCTCTTCTGGTTCGGCTTCATCTTCAGCCCCTTCATCATCGGCAGGCTCTTCATCCTCGATTTCTTCAATTCCGGACTGAGTGTCGGTGTCTATATCTTCCAAAGCTGTGTCGGAGCTAACAGGCTTATTTTTGTTAAAATAAACCGCTGCTGCGGCTATAATTGCCGCCGCAATAACAACGACTATACAGATAATTAAGACCTGTTTTGTTTTTTTATCTTCGTTCATATAATTATCTCCTTTTTATCATATGATTTTATGGGTCTGACAGTCGGTTTTCGTTGCCTGAATATTAAGCTCAGGAAATTTTGACTTAAGATAGTTTACAACATTTGGGGCAATAATTGCTTCCGTTCCGTAATGGGTTCCGTCAAAGAGAGAAATTCCCAAATGGCGGGCTTCCTGGGCTTCGTGGTAGGAAACGTCTCCTGTCACATAGCCTTCGCAGCCCAGAGCCTTAGCGGCTTGCAGAAACTCCCTGTCACAGCCGTGACCTGTGCAGAGACCTATTTTGCTTACATATTCCGTTGATTTAATATAAACCATATTGCTTAAATTAAGCTTGTTTTTAACAAATTCCGCAAATTCCTCGGTTTTCATTTTTTGCTTTAAACTGCCCACTCTTCCCATGGCGTAAACTCCGTCCTGTGAGGGCATTAAAAACTGAACATTTTCAAGCTCCAAAAGCTCCGCAAGGTATGCATTTGTGCCTATGGGGGACACGTCAAGGTTTGTGTGAGCAGAAAAAACCGCAATTCGGTTTTCGATTAGACGTAAAAGCAGCTTGCCCGCTCTTGTTTCGGGTGTCACCGCTTTAACAGGTGAGAAAATAAGAGGGTGGTGGGTAATAATTAAGTTTGCCCCTAAGTTAATTGCTTCCGTTATGACCTCGTCTTCAACGTCAAGGGCAACAACGGCTTTGGTGACCTCTGTTTCCGGATCCCCTGTCATTAAGCCGGGGTTATCCCACTCTAAGGCAGCTTTCTTCGGAGCAACCTCTTCCATAGCCGAAATTATATCCTTTATTTTTGGCATTGTGCCTGCGCCTCCTTAAGCAGCTTCAAAAAATTTTCAAGCTTTTTTATATCCGCATTAGGGTTCTTTTCATAAGCTGATTTTATGCTTTCTTCATATTTTTTTATTTTTACTTCCAAATAGGCTTTAAAGGCAGGGTTGTCAGAACCGGGGAGAAACTTTCCCAAAATCAAGTCCTTTTCGCTGTAGGGCTCCGAAACGCCTTTTTTACATTTAAGAGTAAAATAGAACTTGTTGTGTTCCTCCGCTGCGTCCTCCGCAATAATTTCATAGCCGTTTTTTAAAACGTAAGCTCTTACGCTGTCTATGTTGTGCTGGGGCTGAAGAATTAAATATCGGGCGTTCTTTGCGTTTGGGGGAGCGTTCTCCAAAATTTGGGTTATGAGAATACCGCCCATTCCCGTAATTACTATTACGTCGGGGTTCTCGTCTTCCTTAATGACACTTAAGCCCGAGCCGCAGCGGACGTCGACTATATTTTCGACACCGTTTTCACATACATTTTTATAAGCCTTTTCACAGGAGACGGGGCTTAAATCCGAAGCCGCCGCCTTTTTAATTATGCCCTTTAAAGCCAAATATACAGGCAGTGAGCCGTGATCTGTGCCTACATCCGCTAAAAGCGAACATGGGGGAACCATATCTGCGCTCATTTTAAGCCTTTTTGATAATTTCATAAGCCTACCCCGTATCAGTCTATAAAGTCCTTAAGCTTCTTGCTTCTGCTGGGGTGGCGAAGCTTTCTCAGGGCTTTGGCTTCAATCTGACGAATACGCTCACGAGTTACCTGGAACTGCTGACCAACCTCTTCGAGGGTTCTGGCTCTTCCGTCAATAAGCCCGAAACGAAGGCAAAGCACATTCTTTTCTCTGTCCGTCAGTGTTTCCAAAACCTCTAAAAGCTGTTCCTTCAAAAGTGTGAAGGCTGCCGCTTCGGCAGGCGCAGGAATATCCTCATCGGGAATAAAGTCGCCTAAGTGGCTGTCCTCTTCCTCGCCGATAGGTGTTTCCAACGAAACAGGTTCCTGAGCGATTTTTCTGATTTCTCTTACCTTATCAACGGGCATCTGCATATTTTCGGCAAGTTCCTCGTCTGTTGGTTCTCTGCCGTATTCCTGAAGGAGCTGACGTGAAACACGGATCAGCTTGTTGATTGTTTCCACCATATGAACGGGTATTCTTATGGTTCTTGCCTGATCCGCAATGGCTCTTGTTATAGCCTGTCTTATCCACCATGTGGCATAGGTTGAAAACTTATAGCCCTTGCGGTAGTCGAATTTTTCAACAGCCTTAATAAGACCCAGGTTGCCCTCCTGAATAAGATCCAAAAACTGCATACCTCTGCCTACATATTTTTTTGCTATTGAAACAACAAGTCTCAGGTTAGCCTCTGCAAGACGCTGTTTTGCCGTTTCGTCTCCGGCTTCCATACGCTTTGCAAGCTCAACCTCTTCGGCTGCGGAAAGAAGGGGAACCTTTCCGATTTCCTTAAGATACATTCTGACGTGGTCATCAATGTTGATTGTTTCGGAAATAGTCAGGTCAAGCTCCTTTGCTCCCTCGGCGTCGTCATCCTCTTCAAGCTCTTCAACGCCGTAAACGTCGATTTTGTTATGTTCAAGATATTCATAAATCTTGTCCATTTGGTCGGCTGTCAGCTCAAAGTCAGAAAGCTTGTTTAAAATTTGGCTGTTTTCCAGCATATTTTTATTCTTTTTTCCGTCGGCTAAAAGCTCTTTCATTTTTGCGGCAAATGTCGCTTCATCTAATGGCTTCACAATGATCTTCCTTTCGTATAAAAGCTTCGGAATATATTTAATATTTCCCTAAAGCTTGATTCTGACTGTGGTTAAGCTTCGTTTTTTTTCAATAAGCTCTTTTATTTTGTCAATGTCCTTTTCCTTATTTATTTTTTCATTATAATAAGACGCAAGGACGGTTTTAATATAATCGTTTATGTTTTTTTCAAGGGTTCGTTTGTCTTGGGGTATGTTTTCCCTGTCTCTGAGAATTTCAAAGCACCTGTCTCTTTCCGGAGTTTCTTCGTAATAATTAATTATTTCCGCAGGAACCACAGGCTGCTTTTTTTCAATAAACCCTGTGACTATGTCATAAAGCCCTTCAAGAAACTCATCATTTAAATATTCACCCTTAAAGCTGTCTTTTATTTTGTCATAAACTGAGGGGTTTACTGAAATTATGTTTATTATACCTTTTTTGGCGGATTTCAAACCCGAATTTGCCCCTTTTTCAGATGTTTTTGCTCTTTTGAAAACAGGGGGCGGTATAACGGCGGCGTTATCGGTCTTTTTAAGCTCGTCTTTAACGGAGTCGGGGTCAACTCCCGTTTCCTCCGCAAGAGCCTTTGCATAAAGGTCTCTTTCCATTTCGTTGTCGATTGTGGAAATAACCTTAGCCGCCTGTTTCATATAGTCAATTCTCTGGTGCATATCCGACAGGTCTTTTCCCTGCTTTTGAAGGCTCAGCCTGAATTCGACTTGAGGAACGGCTTGTTTCAAAAGTTCGGCGAAAGCCTCTCTGCCGAATTTTTTTATGTATTCGTCAGGGTCTTTGGCATTTTTTACCTGTAAAACCATAGCTTCGATTCCGACTTTTTCTATTACGGGAATAGCCCTTAAAACCGCCTTAACCCCGGCTTCGTCGCTGTCGAAAAGAATAATTACCCTGTCGGCATATTTCTTTAAAAGCCTTGTGTGGTTTTCGTTAAAGCTTGTGCCCAAGGCGGCAACAGCTGTTTTAAAGCCCGACTGCCAAAGTGCTATAACGTCCATATAGCCTTCCACCAAAATAAGCTGTCTGCTCCGTTCCTTCAAGGCTAAATTCATAGAATAAAGGTTGCTGCTTTTGTTAAAAACAGGTGTTTCCGGTGAGTTCAGATATTTGGGCTTGCTGTCGTCAAAAACTCTTCCGCCGAAGCCTATAAAACGGTTGTGAATGTCGATTATGGGAAACATCAGCCGACCGAAAAACTTGTCTCTGAGCCTGCCGTTTTTGCCCTCGGTTCCCAAACCGCTTTTTAAAATAATTTCTCTTGAATATCCCTGTTTCGTTAAGAAGTCAACACATCCTCCGCTTTTATAGGGAGCATAGCCCAAGCCGTAGACGGCTCTTGCCTTTTGGGTTATACGGCGGTTATCCAAATACTGCCTTGCAAAATACCCCTCATTTGACTGGAGACAGTCATAAAAATATCGTGCGGCTTTTTTGTTTATCTCATAAAGTGTCTGTCTTTCTTCCGCTGTTTTTTTATAGTCTGCTCCTGCGTTAGGCTCGGGCAGGGGATAGTGAACCCTGTCTGCAAGGTATTTCAAAGCGTCCGAAAAGGCGTAGCCCCTTGTTTTCATAACAAAGCTTATAACGTCGCCCGATTCTCCGCAGCCGAAGCAGTGAAAATACTGGTCTCTGCCGTTTACCCTAAAGGAGGGGGTCTTTTCGTGATGAAAGGGGCATAAGCCCACATAGCCGCCGCTTTGGGGCTTAAGCTGAACGCTTTCCGAAATTACGTCAACTATATCGTTGTTCATTCTGACTTCTTCTATTACGTTTTGAGGATATATCATTAAAAAACATCTCCGATTATAGTTTTCGACACAAAAAATTAAATCCTTTTTGAAATATTAACAAATCTTTACCCGTTTCCGAACAGGTCTTTGCACAGGTTTATAACAAATCTGTCAGTCATACCTGCAATATAGTCGCAGATTATACGTTCCTTTTTTTCGTTCTCATTATAAATATGAAGGTAGTCGGTGTTAAACAGGGCGAAATTCTTCTCATAATGGTGATAAAGCCGGCTTAAATAGGTCTCATATGACTTGTTTTCGGAAACTATTTCCGGCTTTTTATAAATGTTTTCAAACATAAATGCTCTGAGAATATAAAGAGCTTTCTTAGCCTCGTCCGACATTTTGACCCCGCCCTCTTTAAGGCTTGTTTTAATAACGTCCTTCACCAAAAAATCTATTCTTTTGGTTACTCTGTTTCCCAAAACCGCTGTCGCTTCCTTCGGCAGATCCTCCTCCGTCAAGTGACCGCTTCTTACGGCATCGTCAATATCGTGGTTTACATAGGCTATTTTGTCGCTTAGCTGAACAACCTTTCCCTCGGCGGTTTTGGGGCTTCCGCTGCCCCTGTGGTTTTTAATTCCGTCAATAACCTCATAGGTTAGATTAAGCCCTTTTCCGTCCTTTTCAAGCCGGGTCACAATTCTTACGCTTTGATCATTGTGGCGGAACCCTCCGGGAACAACGGAGTTCAAGTCATTTTCACCCATATGCCCGAAGGGGGTATGACCCAAATCGTGCCCTAAGGCAATGGCTTCTGTTAAGTCCTCATTTAAGCATAACGCCCTTGAAATTGTCGCCGCAATTTGACATACCTCTAATGTGTGGGTCAGTCTTGTGCGGAAGTGGTCACCGTCGGGGTAGACGAAGGCTTGGGTTTTATACATAAGACGGCGAAAGGCTTTTGAGTGAATAATTCTGTCTCTGTCTCTTGAAAAACAGGTTCTTATTTCACATTCAGGCTCAAAAGCGGCTCTGCCCTGAGAAAAACGGCTTTTTGCCGCTATGGGTGAAAGCTCTCTTATTTCTCTTTCTTCGCTTTTTTCTCTTATATTCATATGCGTTCTCCCAAAAGCTGCGCAGCTGACACCGATTACGTTACTTTCATTCAAATTTCTTTCATATTTATATATTCTTCAAAAATTCAAAAAATCCTCTTTTTTATTGAGCCTCTCTTACCGCCTTTCTCACAGGCAAAACAAAAGAAGGTGAAACTGAAAGTTCATTTATTCCGTAATCAACAAAGGTTTGTGTGAGAGACGTATCCGCCGCAAGCTCTCCGCAAATTCCAACCCAAATACCTGCCTTACGGGCATTTTCAGCCACTGTTTTAATTGAACGCAAAAGGGCAGGGTGGTGGGGGTCGTTAATCCCCTCAAGCTTATGATTTTGGCGGTCAATTGCGAGGGTATACTGAGCCAAATCGTTTGTGCCTATGCTGAAAAAATCCGTCTCTTTTGCAAGCTCATCGCTTATAATTACAGCGGCAGGGGTTTCGATCATAATTCCCTGTTCAATATTTTCGTTAAATCTTATTCCCTCAGCCTTAAGCTCCTTCATAACCTCAGCGGCGATTGTCTTAATCTGCCGAATCTCATCAACTGAAATTATCATAGGGTACATTACGGAAACATTTCCGAATGCGCTTGCCCTGAAAATTGCTCTAAGCTGAGTCTTAAAAATGTCGGGGCTGTCAAGGCAAATTCTTATGGCTCTGTAGCCCATAGCAGGGTTTTCCTCTTTCCCCAGATTAAAATAGTCTGCCTGTTTATCCGCTCCCAAGTCGAGAGTGCGGATAATTACCTTTTTCCCCGCCATAGTTTCGGCGGCTTTTTTATATGCCGTGAACTGCTCCTCTTCTGAGGGGAAATCTTTAGCCCCCAAATATAAAAACTCGCTTCTGAAAAGCCCTATTCCCTCAGCATCGTTTTCCAAAACAGCCCCCAAATCCGAGGGCTTCCCTATGTTGGCATAAAGCATTATTTTTTTGCCCATTTTGGTGACGGTGGGTTTTCCCTTTAAGCTTTTTAAAAGGCTTTGCTTTTCAGCTTCGCTCTTTTGGATTTCACGATATTTTTCAAGAGTTGCTGCGTCCGGGTCAATTATGAGCCTTCCGCTGTTGCCGTCTGCAATTGCCAATTTTCCGCTTTGGCTTTTGTCAACCTTAATGCCTATTATTGCAGGCAAATTCATAGATTTAGCCAAAATCGCCGTATGTGAATTTGATGAACCAAGCTCCGTCACAAAGGCAAGAAGCTTCTCCCTGTCAAGCTGAATTGTTTCACTGGGCGCAAGCTCCTTTGCCGCAATTATGGAAGGCTCTTTAAGCTCCGCCGCAGAGCTTCCCTCAAGACAGCTTATAAGCCTGTCGGCTATGTCCTTAATATCGGCGGCCCTTGCCTTAAAATATTCGTCCTCCATATTGTCGAAAATTTCAAAAAAGTCGTCCCCTGTCTTTGCCGCCGCATATTCCGCATTGACCTGCTGGTTTATGATTTTGTCTCTAACCGCTTCATTAAAATCGCCGTCCTCAAGCATCATCTTGTGAACCTCGAAAATAGCGGCGTTATCCTCCCCAACCTCTTTCAAAGCCTTTTCATAAAGCCCTTGAAGCTGACTTGCCGCTTGTGCCTTTGCCTTTTCAAATCTCTCTATTTCTTTATCGGTATTTTCCGGCTTATAACGTCTGACCTGTTTGTCTCTCTTTTCCGAATAGGCTAACCGCCCTACGGCGACCC
>JAJBVU010000258.1:8678-10885 GCA_020859645.1 Eubacterium sp.
CCCCTCCGAAAACCGGTTTTCCCTTTAAAATTTCCATAAAAATCCCTCTTTTCTCTGAAAAATAAACCCGCTATCCGTCTATGTTTTGTTTTTTCCGTCTTTGGGCATAATTATTTATGTTTTTGAAAATTTCTTTGTTTTGTATAAAAACGGACAAACTTGCGGTTGTTGTCTTATATCACGATTTTACTTATTTTTTATTGACATTATTGCAGAAACGTTATAAAATGAAAGAAAAAAATTAAGGCTTTTGAAAATTCGGTGTAAAAAAATGAATGAAAAATTTTGCGGCTTAAACCGTGACCAACTGAAAATAATTGCGGCTCTTTCTATGACCGCAGACCATGTGGGATATATGATATTTCCCGAAATAACGGCTTTAAGGATAATAGGGCGGCTTGCTCTCCCCTTATTCTCATATTTTATCTGGCAAGGAAGCAAATATACTCGAAATAAAAAGAAATATCTGTTAGGACTGTTAATTCTTGGGTTTATATGTGTTTTGGGTTATTATGTTTACTGCCGTGAAATTTATTTGAATACCCTTATAAGCTTTTCTATGTCTCTTTGTATTCTTTACGGCATACAATATTTTAAAGCCGAAATAACAAAGAAGAATATAAAAGGCGGCTTAACCGGCTTGTTCGCTTCAGGCGTATGCATTTTTGCGGCTTGTTTTATTTGTGAAAACCTGTATGTGGATTTTGGCTTTCAGGGGATTATGCTTCCGGTCTTTGCGGAAGTTTTCGACAGCTTTCAAGATGACAGTACATCGTCAAGATTTAACCTAAATCCTTCTCTTTTGGGCTTTGCTTTAGGTTTGATATGGCTTTCTTGTTCAATGGGCGGAACAGAATATTTCAGCCTGTTTTCACTTTTCCTTCTTGTTTTTTATAACGGTCGGAAGGGAAGGTATAATTTAAAGAGATTTTTTTATTGGTTTTACCCTCTGCATTTTTTGGCAATCGGAGCCGCTGCGGCAATTATAACATAAAAAATAAGCAAAAATACAGGTCTGAAAAAATAACCGTCGTGGAAGAATCCATGACGGTTAAACTTTATTAACTAACTCTGTTGTTAACGGCGAAGTTGAAGAAATCATCAAATTCATCGGCAAACATAGAGTTTTTAAGATAAACAAAACTAAATTCATGAGATATATCAAAACCCTTTACGTCGATAGTGGAAAGACTGCCGCTTTTAATTTCCTTAAGGGCGGCGGCTTCATACATAAAGGTTATGCCCATGCCTTTTTTAACCAAATATTTAATTACGTCTATACTGCCGATTTCCGTTACAGTTTTAAAATTGCTTTCATTATAGCCCAGCTGGTTTAAGGAGCTTTTGAAAATATCTCTTGAGCCCGAGCCGTTTTCTCTTAAAAAAAGCCTTTCGCCGAAAAGCTGTTCAATGTCGGCGGTTTTCCCTGCGAAGGGGTTTGAGCTTCCGCAGAGACAGACAAACTTTTCTATTGAAAAAAGCCTGTGGCAATAGGCGTTTTTATCGAACTTTCCGCCGATAATGCAAAAATCTATGACACCCTGTCTTAAATAATCCAAAAGATAAGCAGTGTTCTCGACGTCCATTGAAATTCTGACAGAGGGGTTGGTTTCAAGATATTTCTGTAAAATATCAGGCATAACATATTCGCCTATGGATTTTGTAACGCCCATAAGCAGCGCCCCCGGTTCATCGCTCATTTTTTTAATGTACCTGTCGATTTTTTTACAGTCAGAGCTTAAAGTAATAAACATTTCACGCAAAAGACCGCCCTCGGGAGTCAGCCGCATAGTTTTGCCGTCCTTGACGAAAAGTCTTATTTTGTATCGGTCTTCAATATATTTAATGTGTTGCGTAACAGCGGGCTGTGTCAGTCCCAATTTTTCTGCAGCTTTAGTATAATTACCGTTTTCACAGACCGTCAGAAAGGTATTAACTCTGAAGTCAAGCATAGCATCATCCCCTTAAACTTACCTTACATAAAGCTTTCTTTTTTCTTATAATAAATATTCTATATATAATAATTATATATTGAAATTTTATTTTTTTCAAGATGTTTTTGGCAAAAATCACACATTTTTTTTAAAACATTAACATACATGGATAATTTCGTTCAAAATTTGACCTTATTTAGGAACGGTTTGACTAATGCTTGAGTTAAATGTTTTTAAGAATTGAATTTATTTCTTTTAAGCCCTCTTCCATAG
>JAJBVU010000179.1:0-1232 GCA_020859645.1 Eubacterium sp.
GAATAGCTTTCTTTAGCCGTCACACTGATTTCATCCGCAAAGGTATTAAATGAAAATGCGCCCAAAAGCATTGCGGCAGCCGTTAATAAACAAATTTTGCCCTTCATAAAAATATCTCCTTTCCTGTTAAATTGTGTAAGCTTTGACATAAGTATAGCATATCGCAAAAACAAATTCAATCTGTTTTTAAGAAGCGGAAAAACACTGTTTTTAGAGCCGACACAAAACAGCTTGTAATTTTAACGGTTTTAATGTAAAATATATTTAAGGAATTTTTGAATAATCAGCTCACCGGTCTTAACAGAATAGGGGGTATTATTACGGAATATAAAACAAGCGATTTGGCAAAGCTTTTGGGCGTAACCCCAAACACAATAAGGCGGTATGAAAAAAACAATTATACTGTGCCTAAAAGAGATTTGTCAAATTACAGACACTACAGAGAAAATGACATTTTCAAAATTGCAATAATTCGTCTTTGTCGAAAATACGGCTTTTCACACGATGAAATAGAAAGCTCACTCGAAGGCAGCTTTGAAGATGTTTTAAACATATATAAAAACAAGCTTTCCGAAACGGAAAAGGAAATCGAAAGGCTTACACTGGCTAAGGAATGGCTTTTCGAAAATATAAACAGTATGGAGAAAAACGCCGAAATAGGGGAAAGCTTCTACAGAGGCAGATCGGAAGAATTTAAGTATATCATATTTTCCGACGGAAATGTTTTTCTTAAGGAGGACGAAAGGCTTAAAATCATAAACAAGTTTATGTATGACGCTCCCTCTGTTTATATGGTTCAGTTTTGGGATATGGAGGACGTTTTAAAGGGCAGCTTTTATCCCCCGCCGAATGGCTGGGCAGTGAAAACCGAGGATTTTGAAAAGCTTTCAGACCCCGAAATAAGGGAAAGCTGCAAATATATAAAGACCTATCCTGCCGAAAGCTGTATTTTCGGAATTATGAAAAAGCACCCTAAAAACTTTGACCCCTCCGACAGGCATGAGAGAATAGCAGAGGAATTTTTTAAATCCGCCCTTGAATATATGGAAGAAAACAATCTCGTTCCCAACGGCAACCCTATGGGGATAGTTGAAAACTCACTTTCAAAGGACGCTTACATAAACGTCTGCATACCCGTTAAGGAAAAAATAATATCTTAAATTTAAGCTGCAGTGACTTATTTGCTGCGGCTTTTATATTTTTATAAAAAAGCAAGTGAACGTGCCGCTATA
>JAJBVU010000179.1:1242-5923 GCA_020859645.1 Eubacterium sp.
ACTATGTCACACTTTAAAATAAAAATAAGAACTTTTATCATTGCAAAAGAAAGGAGAAAAATGCAGAATGAAACTTAAAAGAGTAATAAGTCTTTTAACGGCTGTTGTTATGGCTGCCGGAACAATGACTTTTGTAGGTACGGGCATAACCGCAGCCGCAGAAGAAAATTCGGTTTTATATAACTTTGCCGAAGGCAGTGTAACAGACGCAGTTAATCTTAATGACGGAACTGTTCCTATTTACAGTGAAGAAACAGGCTACGGCTTTGTTTCCACAACAAGCAGTATGCCCGAAAGAACTCTCAGCACTGACAATATTCAGTGGAATTCAGAGGGCTTTATGATTACCGAGGACGGCTCGGGCTCATATCTTCACAACACAAACACTTCAAACTATAACTACGGCGGTCTTGTTTTCAGAACAGACGTTGAAACAGGCTCTTACCGCCTGACCGTTGAGCTTTCAAACGGATCAACAAGCTCCAACACAACAGTTGTTCCCACAGGTATGCAGGCTTCAAGAATAACCTCATCTTCCTATTGGGACAGCGCAAAAAATGTGCCTGTTCAGCACTATGCTAAATGGACAGACACCACAACATGGACATATGACTATGTTACAGGCGAACCCTTTATTGAATTCGAAATCGAGCCTACGGCTCTTGCAACCGCTTCTTCAAACAAAACAGTGGGCGTAAAGTCAATTTCAATTGAAAAGCTTGAAAACAACACTGTTTCCGAGGGTGACATTCCTTCAGTTTTCGTTATGGGCGACTCAACCGAGAAAACCTATACATTTGAAGAAGCAGGAATGAGCGGCTGGGGTCAGATTATAGGCACTATGTTCGACGAAACAAGAGTTAATGTAGTCAACTATTCAATGGGCGGACGCTCAATGAAGGCAATGTATACCGAGAACCGTTTTAACGATGTTCTTCTTACCGCAAAGCCCGGGGACTATATTTTAATTCACTCCGCCCACAATGATGAGTCTACCGGCGATTCGGCAGGCCCCGAGGCACGTTTCGGCAGAGGCTCTACAACAGACACCTATAAAAGGTGGTTAAACGATATTTATATTCCGGCTATACTTTCAAGAGGGGCTGTGCCTGTTCTTGTAACACCTATGCCCAGAACCTCAAACGGAAAGTATACAAGCGGCTTCAGTCCGGATTCACCCGGTCTTATGAAGGCGGCAGCAGCGGCAAACGATGATGTATATCTTATTGACCTTTACGAAAATGCAAAGGAATATATAGATGAAATGGGTACAGCCCAGACACTGGCTATTTATATGTCAATTGAAGCCGGTGAATCTCCGGGCAAAACAAACTCAGGCTCATATGCAAACGGCCACCCCGACAACAAGGTTGACGGAACCCACCAGAAGGAAGCAGCTTCAAAGGTTTGGAGCAAGATCATAGCCGAGGAAATCTATGCTCAGAAGGACAACGCCACTATGGGTATTTTGGCTTCCTGCCTTAAGGACGATGTTCAGGCTGCCTGTGTTTCCGGCGACTGGAACACTGTTTTCCCCGAATGGACCGACGACGTTACATATGCAAAAAGCGGCGACGGAACAGCGGCAAACGACCCCACATATTACAGAAACCAGATTGAAAAGCTTCTTCAGCTGGGAGTTATGCAGAAAACAGACGGCAACAACTTCAGTCCTCTTGAAGCTATAAGCACTAATGACTTTATTTCTTCACTTTGCGCAGTTTGGGGTCTTGACCTGACAGACGAAAGCGTAAATGCAGTATTCGAGCCCTATTATGAATCGGGAACTCTTATAAGAGAGGAAATGGCGGCAATTATTCTTGACGCCTATGTTCTCCGTTTCGGCTTGGCTTCAGACGGCTCTTACAACAAGCCTGCATATATGACAGACTACAACGGCACAACCGTTTCTCCCGACGACCCCACCTATGACCCTAACTTAACAGGTGAGGACGCACAGTATTATCCCCTTGTAGGCTGGGGCAACTTAACCGACAAGGAGGACATTTCTCTTGAATATGCAGAGGACGTTTATGATGTTTACAACTTAGGTCTTATGAGAAGTGAAAGCGGCATAACAAGAGGCAAAATGGTAAACGGAACACTTTTCGAACCCAAGGCAGAGGTAACAAGAGCCAAAGCCGCTAAGGAATTATGGTTCCTTTGGGTATTGGGTCAGGAGGATGTTCTTGCGGAAAATCAGATTTTAACAATAACAACCGACGGAACTAATTACGCAGAGCCTGTTTACACAGAGATTTCCTATACAGCTCCCGCATATGAATTTTCTTCAGTAAACATAGCTAATGACGGAGCATTAAGCGTTGAGCTTCTCGACACAACAGGCGCTTCAACAGCGGCAACTCTCAACATAGCAGTTTACAACGCCGACGGAACCGAAAAGGACGCCAAAACCTACTCAGTAAGCGGCAGCGGCGCAGTTTCCGGCATTGATATAACACTTTCAACAGATGAATTTGTAATTATGAGTGTAACAGCTTCAGACGGAACAGCCTTAAGCGCAGAAAGAGTTGCAATTTGCACAGAGCTTGTGGTTCCTGCCCGTTCCTACACAGCTTCAACTGTTGCCGGAATTAAAAACGGAACACTTGCCCTTGAAAACCTTTCGGAAAGCTCAGAGGAAGAAACAGAAACAGCAGAAGCAGCTTCAATAAGCTTTGCTTCGGTTGATTTGGCAGATAATTCCGATGACTCTGTATTCTGGCAGGCCTCAGCAGACGTAACAGGGGGAACATATATATTCACACAGGCTGAAAACGGCTGCGACCTTGTTCCTACCTGTGATATGACATATACAAAATCCTCACAGGCTGTAGGAGATCAAAGCTTTACAGGCTATGTTGCCCATTCAAGCACAAACGGCTACCTTGCTTCTACAGGCAGAGACCGTTCCGGCTTTACATTTACTCCTACGTCTGACGGCGTTTTGACAGCCTATGTTTCAAACTTGGGCAGCAACAAGAACTTCGTTATTATAGATGACAGTGAAACATCTGAGTCAAAGGCTCTTGCTTCAAGCCAGGATCCCACAGTTTTATCCGGCAACACAGTCCTTTCAGCAGCCGTAACCGCAGGCACAACCTATTACATAGGCGTTTTAGGCTCAAAGGGCAGATATTTGGGAATTTCATTTTCGCCCGGTGCGCCTGTTGTTTCAACCTTGGCTAAATGCGGTGAAACAGTGCAGATTACGGCAACGCCTAATGACGGCTATATCGTAGAAGCAATTTCGGCAGTAGACGCTGACGGAAACACAGTTGAGCTTGATATGAACTCGGCTAAGACAATTTCAACCTTTACAATGCCTGAAGCAGACGTAACAATTTCCGCAAGCTTTGTTGATGGAGAGGGCTCAGACGAACCTGTTGAACCCACCGTTGAAGGCTTAATCGGCGATGTTGACAACAACGAAGTCTTAACAGCCAATGACTGCGCCGCTCTTCTCTGTTACGTTATAAGCGGAGAGAAAAACGAAGAGTGGAATGTGGAAACGGAAATTGCCGATACAGACGGAAACGGCGAAATAACCGCTGCGGATGCGGCTCAAATTCTTTTAAAGGTTCTCGACACTTCATATAAATTCAGTGTCGAAGAATAATATAACTTCCTTTATTATTATTTCAAAAGGCTGCTCTGCCGTGAATTACGGCGGAGCAGCCGCTTTTTTAATATATAATCGATGAATTTCAGTTGATATTCGAAAAATAATATAGTATAATAAAAGTACGAAAGAGGTGGCTTGAGAAATGGATTCAAAAGATATTATAAGCTTTGCGGCTAAAAGAAATATAAAGGACAGTGTTTTTACAAAAATTTTCGGTGAAAAGAAATATCTTTTGCAGTTGTATCAGGCTTTGCACCCTGAGGACACGGAAACCACCGAGGAAGATCTGAAAACAATTACCCTTGAACCTATATTCCTAAAAGATATAACAAACGATTTGGGCTTTTCAGTCAAAGATAAATTATTTATTCTTGTGGAAGCCCAGTCAACAGTGTCGGTAAACATTATTGTTCGTAGTTTTATGTACTTGGCACGAACCTATCAGGAATATCTTGAGGAAACAAAGCAGAATTTATACGGTTCAAAGCCTGTTAAGCTTCCCAAGCCTGAGCTGTATGTTATCTTCAGCTGCGAAACAAACACAGACAAAGAGGTTTTGACATTGTCTGAGGAGTTTTTCGGCGGTGATGAAACAGCTATAGAAGTGAGGGTAAATGTAATTACGGATAAAAACGGCAAAGGAATTATCGGTCAGTATATAATCTTTACAAAGGTTTTGGATATGCAGAGAAAGACCTTAGGCAATACCGAAGAAGCCATAATAAACACAATAAAAATCTGTAAAAACGAGAATATCTTGAAGGATTTTCTCCAGGAGCATGAGAAGGAGGTTTATAACATTATGATCAGCTTATATAATTATGAAAAAATTTATGAAATGTTCGAACGGGAACTGATAGCCGAGGGTGAAGCTCGTGGTGAAGCCGAGGGCGAAGCTCGCAGCTTGGAAAGGGTTGTCCTTGAAATGCTTAAAGATAATGAGGAGCTTTCAAAAATCAGTAAGTTTACGCATTTATCTTTAGAAAAAATCAACGAAATTAAGGCTCGGTTTACTAACAATTTTCAATTGGCAGGAGATTAATATAAACATGATTC
>JAJBVU010000179.1:5933-10853 GCA_020859645.1 Eubacterium sp.
ACGTGCTATTTCAAAATTTTAATTAGTATTTTTTCTTCAAAACCGAACAGACTATATAAAAATATAAGTTGTTTGGAGGAGATTTTATTGATTAAGGGAAAAATTGCCATAATAGGCTCCGGTTTTGTTGGCTCAACCACCGCATACACTCTGTTTTTAAGCGGACTCATAAACGAAATTGTTCTTGTGGATGTAAACAGAAACAAAGCGGAGGGGGACGCTATGGACTTAAACCACGGTCTGCCCTTTGTGTCTCCCGTTAAGGTAACCGCCGGAGACTACAGCCTTATAAAGGACTGCGATATGGTCATAATCACTGCCGGAGCAAACCAAAAGGAAGGGGAAACACGAATTGACCTTTTAAAGCGAAATTACGTTATTTTCAAAAGCATAGTTGACGAAATCGTAAAATACTGTACAGACGACACAATTTTAATGGTAGTTTCAAACCCCGTTGACATTTTAACCTACGTTACCTATAAGCTGTCGGGCTTTTCAAAGCGGAAGGTTTTCGGCTCGGGAACGGTTTTGGACACAGCCCGTCTAAAATATATAATAGGAGAACACACAAACATTGACGCAAGAAATGTCCACACCTATATCATTGGCGAACATGGGGATTCTGAGGTTCCCACATGGAGTCTGACCCGTCTGGCAGGCTTAACAATTGAGGATTACTGCCTAAAGTGCGGCTCCTGCGATGATATAAACTGCTGTAAGGACGATTTTTATCACGAAACCAAAAATGCCGCCTATGAAATTATAAGCAAAAAAGGCGCTACCTACTACGCTATAGCTCTTGCAGTGCGCCGAATTTGCGAAGCAATTATAGGCGACGAAAACTCTATTTTGCCGCTGTCGGGAGTTTTTGAAGGGGAATACGGAATAAAGGATATTTGTCTCAGCGTTCCCACTGTTGTAAACGCCAACGGCGCAAGCAGAATTTTGGAGCTGCCCTTCTCAGATGTTGAGGTTGCGGCTTTAAAAAACAGCGCCGAAACATTAAAGGGGTATTGTCGGGAATTGGGATTGTAATTTAGAATTATACAACTATCAAGCCTTCGGTAAAATCGAAGGCTTTGTTTTTTGCGTCCCTGAGCCCTGTTGAAAAAATTTCCTTTTCCAAAATTTTTTTTGCATTACCGTCAAGCCCTTCAGCGTCCTTTTTTACATTTATAATTACGGGAGCCTTTGCCTTTTCCTTAAGCTCCGGCAAAAGCCCCTTTGCTTCTTTTTTAACGCCCAAAACTCTGATATAGGGAGCTTGGGGCAAAGGAAAAACATCTTCCTTTTTTATATCCAAAAGTATGTGCAGAAGAGCCCTTTTGAGCTTGCTTTCCGTATATCTTTTCGACTTTAGGGCTGAAATCAGCCCTTCCACACTTTCAAAATCAGCATTTTTATAAATTTTGTTTTCAAGCCCCTCCGTTATGTCGCAGATTTTTTCAAGTTCTTCCGGCTTAAGCCTTAAAATTAAGTACCTTAAAGCCTCTCTGTAATCCTCAAGGCTCGGCTGCTTTTCTCTGAAACGCTCCTTATAAAGACTGTATGCACTTTCGGGAACAGCGGCTTTCACTTCCTCAAAAAGTCCTTCCTCTATTGACCGCCTTACAGCCGCCCCCGACGAAAATTTTCCCTTAAATTCAGTGTCGTTATACTCTGAGCCTATTCTCTGAATACCGACCGCCGTAAGGCTGCAGTTTTTAACCTTAATTGCTTTTAAATATTCCAAAGCCAAAATATTGTTGGGCTTATTAAAAATACCTTCGGGGAAGTCGAAAATCTGTCTTAAGGCAAGCTCCCTTGCTTTGGGAAAGCTTACTCCCTCACTGCTGAAGCCCTTAAGGGCTGCTTTAAATTCTTCGGGCTCAAGGCTTAAAATCTCCGCTGCCCTTTCAAGGTCTTTAAGGCTTTCCGCTTCAACCCCGAAAGCCATATGAGAAAAAATCCCCGCTTTTTCTATTGTTTCAACCGAACCCCATGCGAAAGCGTCAGCCGCCGAGGAAGCGAAAATTACAGGCAGCTCAATAACAATATCCGCACCGTTTAAAAGAGCCGCCTTTGACCTCAAAAACTTGTCAAAACCCGCAGGCTCACCCCTTTGACAAAATGACCCCGACATAACAACCCCCAAAAAGTCACAGCCTGTTCTCTTTTTGGCTTCTTCGATTATATATTTGTGTCCCCTGTGAAAGGGGTTAAATTCCGCCGCTATACCTACGCCCTTCATAAAGCCGTCTCCTTAGTTTCTTAATCTATGGTCTTATTATGCATTAAATAAATGTTTATGTCAATATCAATATATCTTTCTCAATCTAGCATATTTCACAATTTTTTATAAATTATTTTTAAATTATAGTAAATATTGCTTGAAACTTTACGTAAAAGTGGTATAATTAAGGGTGAAGGGTATTATACTTTACCGAAAAACATAAAAACGAAGGGAGTTTTTAAAATGGCTTTTTTAGACACAATTAAAGAAAGAGCAAAGGCAAACAAAAAGACAATTGTTTTGCCCGAATCTATGGACAAGAGAACTTTTGCAGCTGCCGAGCAGATTTTGAAGGAAGGTCTTGCTAACCTTATTATCATAGGCACACCCGAAGAAATCGCAGAAAACGGCGCAGGCTATGACATAAGCGGAGCAACTATAGTTGACCCCTTTAACGACCCCAATAAGCAGAAATATGTTGACAAATTTGTTGAGCTCAGAAGCAAGAAGGGCGTAACCCCCGAAATCGCAGCTAAAACTATGGAAAGCGATTATATGTATTACGCTTGCCTTATGTGCAAATGCGGAGACGCAGACGGTGCTGTTTCAGGCGCTTGCCACTCAACAGGCAACACAATCCGCCCTGCTTTGCAGCTTCTTAAAACAAAACCCGGTATCAGCAGTGTTTCGGGCTATTTCCTTATGGAAGTTCCCAACTGCGACTTAGGCGAAAACGGTCTTTTCGTATTTGCAGACTGTGCGGTAAACACAGACTTCGACGCACCTAAGCTTGCGGAAATCGCCGAGCTTTCGGCTGAAAGCTTTAAGATGTTGGTAGGCAAGGAACCCAAGGTTGCTATGCTTTCTTATTCTTCAAAGGGCAGCGCAGCTCACGCAGACGTTACCAAAGTAGCAGACGCAGTTAAGCTTGTTAAGGAAAAATGCCCCGATTTGGCAGTAGACGGCGAGCTTCAGCTTGACGCAGCTTTGGTTGAAAGCGTTGGTCAGAGCAAGGCACCCGGCAGCCCCGTAGCAGGCAAGGCAAACACTCTTGTATTCCCCAGTCTCGAAGCAGGAAACATTGGCTATAAGCTTGTTCAGCGTCTTGCTAAGGCTGAAGCATACGGTCCCGTTCTTCAGGGTCTTTCAATGCCCGTAAATGACCTTTCAAGAGGCTGCTTCGCAGAGGACATCGTAGGCGTTGTTGCTATAACAGCCGTTCAGGCTCAGCTTTAATTACCGATTATTTTGACTACATATAAAGGAGATTAAAAACCTATGAAGATTTTAGTTTTAAACTGCGGCAGCTCATCTCTTAAATATCAGCTTATCGATATGGATACAAACGATGTTATGGCTGTAGGTCTTTGCGAAAGAATAGGCATCGACGGCAGACTTAAGCACGAAGCAGGGGACAAGGAATTTATAAGCGAAGATCCCCTTCCCGATCATGACGCAGCTGTAACAGCTGTTATGAACGCACTTTTGGATAAAGACCACGGCGTAATTTCAGACATTTCCGAAATCGGCGGCGTAGGTCACAGAGTTGTCCACGGCGGCGAAAGCTTTGCTTCCTCAGTTGTTATTACACCCGAGGTTAAGGCAGCTATTCAGGACTGCTCAAAGCTTGCTCCTCTTCACAACCCTGCAAACCTTATCGGCATCAACGCTTGCGAAAAGCTTATGCCCGGCGTTAAGCAGGTTGCCGTTTTCGACACAGCCTTCCACCAGACAATGCCCGAAAAGGCTTATCTCTACGGTCTGCCCTATGAGCTTTATGAGAAGCATAAAATCCGTAAATACGGCTTCCACGGCACAAGCCACAAATATGTAACACAGAAGTGCGCTGAACTTATGGGCAAGCCCGTTGACGAAATCAACATTATCACCTGCCACTTAGGCAACGGCGGTTCACTTGCAGCTGTTAAGAACGGCAAGTGCGTAGACACAACTATGGGTCTTACACCTCTTGCAGGTATCATTATGGGTACACGCTGCGGCGACATTGACCCTGCTATTGTAAACTTCCTTATGGAAGCAGAAAACTTAAGCGGCAAGGACGTTGACAACATTATGAACAAGCAGTCAGGCGTTTTGGGTCTTTCCGGCGTTTCTTCAGACTTCCGTGACCTTGACGCAGCTGCAGCAGAGGGCAACAAGAGAGCTAAAATCGCTCTTGACGCTTTCCACTACAGAGTTGCTAAGTTCATCGGCGAATATCTCGTTGCTATAAACGGCGCAGACGCTATCGTATTTACAGCAGGTATCGGCGAAAACTCAGGCTCCACAAGAAAGGCTATCTGCGACTACCTTTCATTCTTGGGCGTTGAACTTGACCCCGAAAAGAACAGCCAGAGAGGCAAGGCTCAGATGATTTCCGTTGAAAGCTCACCTATTAAGGTTTATGTTATCCCCACAAACGAAGAGCTTATGATCGCTCAGGATACAAACAGACTTATCAACGGCTGATTAAAGCCTTTATAAAACATAAATTCCAAAGAGGATTTTTTCTCAGACAAATGAGGGAAAATCCTCTTTTTTTTATCTTTACCCTAAGCTTACAAAAGTATTAAAGTTTCTGAAAATTATTGACTTTAAACATAAAGGATTTTATAATTATTATATAGAAGAAAATCTGATTTCGGGCGGTGTAGGTTTTATGAAAAGGCTTTTTGCATTTATAACTGCTTTGATAATGCTGTTTACGG